>JAYTWO010000473.1:0-3093 GCA_043743415.1 Planctomycetota bacterium | reverse complement strand
ATGAAGAGGCTCAACAACGAGAGGACATCGCCCCGGTTCATCTCTGATCTGCGTTCATCTGTGTTCATCTGCGGCTCACCCACTCTTGGTTTTCTCCTGATCGAGTCACTGCCAGCCGACTGCACCGAGTGCCAGAATTGAATCGCGCTGCCGCCTCTGTGGCGTTTTTTTTTCCACTGCCTACTTTCGTGATGCACACACGTCGCAGTGTCGCGGAGGTGCCCGCCCCACGACTTCACTGGGGGGCTGAAGCGACGGACTTGACCACGGCATCGCCCAGCGCCTCGGCCAGCATCTCCGACCCCCGGTGATTCACATGGCAGAAGGGGTCGACATAGAGCGTGTCGGTCGTCGAAGCGAAGAGCTGGGTCAAGTCGTAATGCCTGACGCCCAGAGTGCGGAGCGCGGCTCCCTCGGTGCGGAGCAGTGGATATCCCCGCTTCACGATCTGCCCATATTCCATCTCGTCGCCGTAGCAATACTGCTTCTCGTAGTCCGAGAGTGGCTTGGACCCGGAATCGTATTGATTGGGCTGCATCGCGTGAACGAACAGAATGCGGTTCGCTTCGCACAGTTGGTGCATTTGGAGCGTCGCTTGTTTCCACAGGCGGACACTCTCCTGGATCGCTTCGTCCTGACTCTTCACGGTGGGGTGCGGTCCCGAGTTGATAAACGCCTTGCCGCGTGCTTTGCCTTGTCCCAGCAGTGAGGTCTCGATCTCAATCAATTCACTCCGCAAGCGTTCTTCCCGAACATACCAGAGCAGTTGATGGGACGGCAGAAACCGCAGCCGAGAACTCACCGCGGCGAGTGCCGTGCGCTGACGGGTGCCGCGGATCTCAAACACGCGCAGTGAAGCATCGGCATCGCGCGGGTCGACGATATCCAGGGTGCGAGCGTGCCACCCCTGCGGATAATCGAGGGCCACATTCGAGGGGTAGTTCTCCGCAGCCGAGAGGGCGATTTCGTTGTACCCGTCGAGTGAGATCACGATGTCGAACTCTCCACCGAGCAGCAGGTAATAGTTCAGAGCGAACAGACCCTGTGGCTGTTTGTAGCCCGGCTGAGCCAGTCGGACGAAAGTGATCTCTCGGTCTCGATACGCGGGGACTTCGTGCAGCTTCCTGCGGAAAGCCTCCGCCCCCGCGCACGACATCTGCCAGGCGACCGAGCCCCCCGCAATCGCCACGATCAGGCGGTCCGGGCTGCGGCGATGGAGGCCATCCGTGGAATCGAGAAAGCCGTAGCGGTTGATCTTCAGTGGCAGACCGCAGCAGTCGACGGGCGACTGAAAATCGGGGTTATGGACCCAGCCGATGAACGGGTGAAAGGTCTCCGCCTGACTGGTTTGACTGGCGCTGAGATGCTCGAACTCCCGCTGCAGTTCACGAACCCCTCGCATCCCATTGCGGGCGATGGCTTGAATCACAAAGAATGAAACCGTCTCGATCACCAGCCATGCCACGAGCAGCAGCATGGCCCGAAACAGCCACCGCCGTCGGGATCTATTCGGTATTCCGGTGGATGCCGGATGGCTGGATTCTGGCGAGGTCACAGCGGGGAGCGCTCCGAAGCTTGGTCAGAGAGGTGATTCGTACAAGGAGTGTCATCGCGGGCCCCCGGTTCTGCAATCTCGCACGACTGTGGTAGCCACTCGATGTCGTCGCTCTGTACGATCCGGCCCTCGGCATGCAGCCGGTCGTTCGTCCATGGCCCCGACTCCTCTTCCATTCATCCCATGACAGCCATCCTCGGCCTCTCCGCCTTCTACCACGACTCCGCTGCCGCGCTGGTGGTCGATGGCCAGATCGTGGCTGCGGCTCAGGAAGAGCGGTTCACTCGCAAAAAACATGACGAGCGGTTCCCGTCGCACGCGGTGGAGTTCTGCTTGAAGCAGGCCGGGCTGACAGTCGATCAACTCGACTGGGTGACGTTCTATGAGAAGCCGCTGCTGACGTTTGATCGGCTCTTGGAGACCTATCTCGCCATGGCCCCGCGCGGGTTCCGTTCGTTTCGAGCAGCGATTCCGGTCTGGCTCAAGGAGAAGCTGCACCTGCGGCGGGAGATCACGAATCAGCTGGGGCTGAAGCACTCGAAGCGGTTGCTGTTCACCGAGCATCACGTCTCGCATGCGGCGAGTGCGTTCTTCCCTTCGCCGTATGAGCGGGCGGCGATCCTGACCGTAGATGGCGTGGGCGAGTGGGCCACAGCGTCGTTCGGGGTCGGCGAGGGAAACAAGATTACGCTGTCGCACGAGCTGCGATTTCCGCATTCGCTGGGGTTGTTGTATTCGGCGGTCACGTACTTCTGTGGGTTCCGGGTGAACTCGGGCGAGTACAAGCTGATGGGGTTGGCTCCGTATGGGGAGCCGAGGTTTGCCGATGCGATTCTCCAGCACATCGTCGACTTGAAGCCGGACGGTTCGTTCCGGATGGACCAGTCGTACTTCGGGTACTGCGACGGATTGACGATGACCTCGCCGAAGTTTGCAGCCTTGTTCGGCGGCCCGCCCCGCCAGCCGGAGTCGGAGATCACACAGCGTGAGATGGACCTCGCCGCTTCGGTGCAGAAGGTGACGGAGGAAATTCTGCTGCGGATCGTCCGGCACATTCATGCGAAGACGGGGGCGAAGCACTTGTGTCTGGCCGGTGGGGTGGCACTCAATTGTGTGGCCAACGGGCGTATCCTGCGCGAGGGGCCGTTTGAGAGCCTGTGGATTCAACCGGCAGCGGGGGATGCGGGCGGCTCGCTCGGAGCGGCTCTCTATACGTGGCACCAGATTCTCGGGAACCCGCGCGTGGCGACCGGACAGGACAGCCAGCGCGGGTCGCTCCTCGGGCCGGAGTTCAGCGACGACGAGACGCGGGCGTTCCTCGACCAAACGGGCGCTACATACGAGTTCATTGAGGACGAGTCGCAGCTGTGCCGCGAGGTGGCGGCGATCCTGGCCCGCGAAGAGGTCGTCGGCTGGATGCAGGGCCGGATGGAGTTCGGCCCGCGCGCCCTCGGCGGTCGCAGCATCCTGGGAGACGCCCGCAGCGCCCGCCTGCAATCGGTGATGAACCTCAAGACCAAGTACCGCGAGTCGTTCCG
>JAYTWO010000472.1:0-16497 GCA_043743415.1 Planctomycetota bacterium | reverse complement strand
GGCGGGGTCAGTAACTTCCGCTACGGGCTCGACAACTGGATCTACGCAATGCAGGGGTACAACGACTCGACCCCGGCTGTCGGCGACAAGGAACAACAGCGGTTCCGCCAGGGCTTCTTCCGGTTCCGCGTGGAGGCGGGCGAGGGGGACCAGATCAAGATCGCCGAAGTCGAGTTCCTCCGCTCCACCAACAACAATACCTGGGGCCTGGGCATCGGCGAGGACGGCGAGATCTTCGGCTCGACCGCCAATCATTGCCCGAGCGTTCACATGACGATCCCCAATCGGTTCTACGAGAACGTGCGCGGCTGGTCCCCGCAGGTGCTGTCGCAGATGTCCGACAGCTTCCTGTTCCAGGCCCCGACCGACAAGATTCGCCAGGTCGACCAGTTCGGTGGCTACACAGCCGGGGCGGGCCATGCGGTCTATACGGGGCGAACCTACCCGCAGGAATACTGGAACCGCATCGCCTTCGTCTGCGAGCCAACGGCGCACCTCGTCGGAGCCTTTGTGCTGCGGCACGATGGCACGCAGTACAGCTCCCAGAACAGCTTTAATTTGCTCGCGAGTGATGACGAGTGGTCGGCCCCGATCATGGCTGAGGTCGGCCCCGATGGAAACGTGTGGGTGCTCGATTGGTACAACTACATCGTGCAGCACAACCCGACCCCGCAAGGGTTCAAGACCGGCCAGGGCAACGCCTACGAGAGCGACCTCCGCGACAAGCGCCACGGACGCATCTACCGCATCGTGCCAGCGAGCGGCGGACGTGAGTCCGCCGAGAACACGGTACCGAAGAGCGAACACGTAAACGCAAACACGACAGACTTACGTCTGCCGCTCGCTGATCTGGTCGCGGCGCTCACGCACCCGTCGATGGAACGCCGGTTGCACGCCCAACGCCTGCTCATCGAGAAGGGGGACCACAGCGTCGTGCCCGCGCTGCTTGCCCTCTTGAAGGATGAATCCGTCGATGCAGCGGGCCTCAACGTCGGAGCGATCCACGCCATCTGGACCTTGCATGGTCTGGGTGTCATCGACGGGAACAGCGAGCCCAGCGACGCCGTCGCCGACGCCATACAGTCTCATCAGTCCCCCGCAGTGCAGAGAAATGCCGTCTCGGCAGCTGCGACGACTCAACGCTTCAACAGCAAGTATGCCCCGCTCGTGGAACATCAATTGTCTCCCAAAAACTGGGACAAGCACTCGCCGCAGACGCAACTGGCTGTGCTGTTGAAATTGGCAGAATCACCTCATGCCTTTCAGGCTGGTCAAGCCATTGCCATTCTTGCCCAACGTCCCACCGAAGATCGCTGGCTGGCCGATGCCATGACCGCTGCGGGATGTGCCCACGCCGTGTCCTTCATCGATGGCGTCGCCGAGCAGAAGGAACCCAGCGCGCTGTCGATCAGTATCGCCGCACGGGCCTCGCAGCACATCGCTCGCGGGAAGCCGACTGATAAGGAGCTGAACTCGCTGTTGGCAGCTGTGGCGAAAGCCCCCGCGACGTTGGCCGAGACGCTCGTCTCCGGCATGGCCGAAGGCTGGCCGCGCGATCATCACAACAAGCTGACCGCTGAGGTCGAGCAAGCCTTGCTCAAGCGGCTCGGTAATTTCCCGGCTGGCACGCGCGGACAACTCGTCCGCATGGCGACCAGTGCCTGGAGTAGCGAAGCCTTCTCGGCCCATGTCGGCGAAATCGCCAAGGCGATGCAAGCCGACATCGGTGATCCCCAGAAGTCCGACGAACAGCGGGCCAATGCCGCCCAGTTGCTCGTCGAGTTCCTGCCTACGGACGCCTCAGCTGTCGAAAGCCTGCTGGCGGCGATCACTCCCCAGGTGTCGAACACGCTGGCCGTCGGCTTAATCGAAGCTGCGGGGAGTAGCTCTGCCGAGAAGGTGGGCGAGGCAATCCTGGGCCGCATGAGTTCACTGACACCGGAAGTGAAGCGGGCGGCGATTCGGTCGCTGCTGTCGCGACCGGCCTCGACGAAGACGCTGCTGAATGGTGTCGAGAAGGGGCAGACCTCACTGGAAGAACTGACTCTCGACCAGAAACAGGCCTTGGCCAATCACCCTGATGCCACGATTCGGGACCTCGCGAAAAAACTGCTCTCGATGGGCGGCGGGTTGCCGAATGCGGACCGCGAGAAGGTCGTCCAGGAGATGTTGCCGCTGACCGAGAAGACCGGCGACCCCGTCCTCGGCAAGCTGGTGTTCACGAAGAACTGTGCCAAATGTCACATGCACTCCGGCGAGGGCAATAAGATCGGTCCCGACCTGACCGGGATGGCCGTCCACCCCAAGCACGAACTGCTGATCCACATCCTCGACCCGAGTCGCAGCGTCGAAGGAAACTTCCGCATCTATACGGTGAGTACCGTCGAGGGGAAAGTCCTCACCGGGATGCTGGCGGGCGAGACGAAGACCTCCATCGAACTCATCGACACGGAGGGCAAGCGCATCCCGATCCAGCGCGAGGATATTGAGGTTCTCAAGGCGGGGACCAAATCGGTGATGCCCGAGGGGTTCGAGAAAGTCGCGACTGCCGAGGAACTCACGAACCTGCTGGAGTTCCTGACGCAGAAGGGGAAGTACCTGCCGCTCGATCTCCGCAAGGTCGCCAGCGTCGTTACGACGCGGGGCATGTTCTTCGACGCCAACGGCGAGGGCGAACGTCTGACATTCAACAACTGGGAGCCCAAGACTTTCGAGGGCGTCCCGTTCCAACTGATCGATCCGCAAGGCGATCGCGTGGCCAACGCCCTGATGCTGTACGGCAGCAACGGGACCAAGGCCCCGACGATGCCCAAGAGCGTCAAACTCCCAGTGAACTCCACCGTCAAGGCGATCCACATGTTGGGCGGCATCGGCGGCTGGAATTTCCCCGCCTACGAGGAGAAGTCGGTCACGATGATCGTGCGGCTCAAGTATGCGGACGGCCAGACAGAGGACCACGAACTCAAGAACGGCGTCCACTTCGCCGACTACATCCGCCGCGTCGACGTGCCCGAGTCGAAGTTCGCCTACACGATGAAGGGCGGCCAGCAGGTCCGCTACCTCAAGATCGAGCCGCAGCGGACCGCCGTGGTGACGGAGATCGAACTCGTCAAGAACGAGAACGACCCAACCGCCCCGGTGACCATGGCGATCACCGTCGAGACGAAGTGACTGTCCCACGGCGTTCCGCGTCGTTTTTGACGATGTAGAGAATTGAACAGCGGGTGAACATTTTCTGCATGGAGTCTCCCTGGTCGCTGAAGGAACCCGCGAATGCATCGATCGCATGTGATTCCGAATGCTCATCGGCGAGTGGGTCCAAAGAGGAGCCAGATTGCTCTGTGGGCCGTGTGCTGTGGACTCGCCTGGCCGCTGCTCGCCGCTGATCCGCTTCCCGACCTCGCCGAGGTCGGGCGTCTCCCACCGGTCGAGGTCGCCGATGTGCAGAAGACGTTTGCGGTCGAGCATGGGTTCACGCTCGATCTGGTGGCACACGAACCGATCGTCAACGATCCGGTCGATGGCTGTTTTGACGAACAGGGGAACCTATACATCGCCGAAATGCGGGGCTACCCGTACTCGGCAGAGGTCCGGCTCCCGCAACAGCCGCTGCCGCTCGGGCGGAAAGATGCCTGTAAGGTGCGGCGGCTGGTCGATGCGGACCGGGATGGAGTCTTCGAGTCGAGTACCGTCTTCGCTGAGGGGCTGAGCTGGGTGGTGAGTGTGTGCTGCTTCGATGGCGGCGTGTTCGTGCTGGCTCCGTCGCACCTGTACTACATGAAGGACACGACCGGCGATGGCGTGGCCGACATCAAGCAGATCGTGGCCAGCGGGTTCGGGCGCGGCAATGTGCAGGCACTGGCCAACAACCTCAAGTGGGGACCAGATGGCCGGATCTACTTTGCGGGCGGGATGGTCGGCGGCGACATCACGGTCTACTCTCCCAATGGAACCGAGATCCAGAGGCTCACGATCCGTGGCAACGATCTGCGGTTCAGTCCCTGGACTCGACAGTTTGAACAGGTCAACGGCGGCCAGCAGTTCGGCCACTGCTTCGACGACTGGGGCCAGCGGTACGTGTGCAGCAACAGCAATCACATTCAGCGAGTTTACTGGCCGCTGGTGCCAGTGGAGCGATTGACTGAGCTGTCGCCCTTCACCCCGGTCTGGTCAATCTCCAACGAAGGCCCCGCCGCTCCCGTCTTCCGCAAAAGTCCCGCCGAGCCGTGGCGGCTGGTCCGTACGCGTCGCCGGGCGAATGATCCGGAAATGCAGAAGCGACTGCCGAAGACGGAGCTGGTGCCGATCGGGTTCTTCACCTCAGCCACGGGTGTCACGATCTATCGAGGCGATGCCTATCCTCCGGAGTTTCAGGGGAACGCCTTCATCGGCGATGTCGGGGGGAACCTGATCCATCGCAAGGTCATGTTCAACTCCAACAGAGATGGCATCATCTCGGGCTCTGCGCGGGCCGACGACAATGTTGAGTTCATCACCTCGACCGATACTTGGTTCCGCCCCACCAACTTCATCAACGGGCCAGACGGGTGTCTGTACGTCTGCGACATGTATCGCGAGACGATCGAGCATCCCTACTCGATCCCCGAGGACATCAAGGCCCAGCTCGATCTGGAGAACGGGACCGATCGCGGACGCATCTACCGGCTGACCCCTCCCGGCGGAGCGAAGACCGACTGGCAGCGGCCCGCCGACTCATCAAGCGAAGAACTGGTTGCGCTGCTGGCCTCGACCAACGGGTGGCATCGTGAGACGGCCCAGCGGTTGCTGCTGGAGCGAAGTGACCCGGCGTCGCACGACACCCTCCGGCAGATGGCCCGGAACATGGCCGCACCGCTGGCCCAGATGCTGGCGGTCCGCACACTCAATGTGCTGGGTGAGGTACACCCCGGCGAGATTCTGTCACTGCTCCAGAGCGAACACGCCTACGCCCGCCAGCATGCGGTTCAAATGGGAATCGACATGCTGGTCGAGCACCCCAACTACCACTCGTTGCGGGAAGCGCTGCTGCGCTGTGCCGATGATGAAGACTGGGTTCATCATGCCAGATCCAATTTGGTACAGGATGAGCTGGCGCTGGGCCTTGGACGGATGAGCGGACCGGGGGTGGAGGCTGCGTGGTTGAAAATGGCTGTGGGTGGGAGGAGTAACAGTTCAGCGCTCTTGGCCTCCGCGAAGAACCGCCCGGTCAAAATTACCATCCTGCTGACGAAACTCCCTCTCAACCCCGAGGCCGAAATGCCCTGGCTGTTGATCAATCTGTTGCGGATCAGCGGGACGCAGGGGGACGACTCGGAAGTCCAAGCGCTCGTGGGCCAGTGCCTTTCGCCCGACTTGAAGGCGGGCCACCTGGCGCGATGGACTCTGCTCGTGGCCCTGGGCGAGGGGCTTCGCGCGCGCGGCAAGTGGCTCACCGCGTTCACGACCACGCCGGAAACCCAGCTCGCGTTCACCGCCCTCTGCGATGCCGCCATGGCTCAGCTCACCCAGACCGGACAGTACCGACCGGCGGTGTCGTTCCTCTCGTTCGCTCCGCCGGAGAAGGCGATCCCCGCCCTCGCGGGAATCATCAAGCCGCAGTCGACGGTCAAGCTGCAACAGGCGGCCATCGTGGCTCTGGGCGACCTCCCCGGCAGTGAGGGTGCGCTGGCCGTCCTCGCCAAGTGGAAGGCACTCGGCCCCGAAACTCGGCGGGATGCGGTGTCGATTCTGCTGCGCGATCGACCGCGTACCGAGGGGCTGCTGTCGGCGATCGAGTCGCAGGCGGTGAAGGCTTCGGAACTCTCCACCGAGCAGTGGCAGTCGCTGCTCGGTCATCCCGATCTGCCGGTTCGCGAGAGAGCCGCCCAGCTGAGAGGCACCGTCTCTGCTGATCGCGAAGCCGTGATCGCGACGTACCGCGAGACGGTCGAAACGGGCGGCGACTTCGAGCGCGGGCGGGCGGTCTACAAGAAGAGCTGCTCGATCTGCCACAAGCTCGGCGATGACGGCCACGAGGTCGGCCCCGAGTTGGTGTCGGTGGCCAATAAATCCCCCGCCGACTTGCTCGTCGCCATCCTCGACCCCAGCCGCGAGGCCCAGCCCAAGTACGTCAGCTACACCCTCGTCACCATCCAGGGCCAGGTCTTCACCGGCATTCTCTCCAGCGAACTCGCCGCTTACGTCAAGCTCCGTCGCGCCGAGGCCAAGGAAGACACCATCGCCCGCGAACTGATCGAGTCGCTCACCTCCTCCGGCGTGTCGATGATGCCGGTGGGGGTCGAGAAGGAGTTGACCCCGCAGAATATCGCGGACGTGATCGCTTTCATCCGAGGGCAGACCGCCGCAAAGTCGCCCTAGGACGGGCCGTTGGAGTTCAGGCTTTAGCCCGCCTCCGGACGCCAAACGCAGCCTAAAGGCTGGACTCCCACATCACGCGGCTTTCTCTCCGACGTTGGTCACGCACTGCTGGATCAACTCCCCGACCTGGACGTTCTCGGCCTGGCCATCGTAGTTGAGCAGCGTGCGGTGCTTGAGGACTTCGTCCGAGAAGTAGCGGATGTCGTCGAAGGAGACGTGGGCGCGGCCTTGGCTCAGCGCTCGCACGCGAGCCGCGCGAATCAGGGCTTGTGCCGCGCGCGGACTGGCTCCCCAACGGACAAAACGCTTCACTCCTTCCGGAGCCTCGGCGGAATTGGGATGCGTCGACAGCACCAACCGGCAGGCGAAATCCCGCATCGGGTCGGCCACTACCACCTTCTGCAGCACCTCGCGCAGCTGCATGATTCGCTCGGAGTTCAACAGTTTCTGGAGTGAGACTTGCTGCCGCAGAATCGTGCGGTTGACGATCTCGTTGAGTTCGCTGAGGGACACGAACGGGACGTTGATCTTGAACAGGAACCGGTCGAGCTGGGCTTCGGGCAACGGGTAGGTGCCCTCTTGTTCGAGGGGGTTCTGAGTGGCCATCACGAAGAACGGCTGCTTCAGGCGGTGCATCGTGCCAGCGGTGGTGACGGTCCCTTCCTGCATCGTTTCGAGCAGGGCCGATTGGGTCTTCGGCGTGGCGCGATTGATTTCGTCGGCCAGCAGGAGTTGGGTGAAGATCGGGCCGGGGCGGAACTCGAACTGGTAGCGGCCCTTCTCATCGGTCTGCATGACGTTGGTGCCCACGATATCGGCGGGCATCAGGTCGGGGGTGAACTGGATGCGTTTGAAGTCGAGGTCGAGCACCTGCGACATGGCCTTGATGAGTTCGGTCTTGCCCAGGCCGGGCACTCCTTCGAGCAGCACGTTGCCGCCGCAGAAGAGGGCCGTCATCGCCGCCTCGACCACGCGGGCCTGCCCCACGATCAACTTGCCGATCTCGGCGCGAACGGCCTCGAAGGTGGCCGCGAAGTCCTGGGCCTCGGCCTTCATGGCTGCCATGTCGAGGTCGCTGGGAGAGTTGTGATCGCTGTCAGGGAGAGTGTTCATCGGGGGACCGTTGAGGGTTGAAGTGTGATAGCGAGCGGGGGACGTCAGTCCCCCGTGTTGTGGAAGCGTTCAATAGAGAGACACGGGTTGCCGACTGGCCACGTCACACGGGCACGTGTCACCATTGCCCACCTCTCTCAACATCTGCGTTCATCTGCGTTCATCTGCGGCCATTACTCTGTTTCCAATGCCATCAGTGGCCATCCAGAACATGCCGAGCCATGGGGTTGCTTGCGTTCATGTTCGGTGATCACTCCCGCTGTCTCGGAAACGAATCTGCTCGATATCGCTTTACGTCGACGCGAGGTTGACCGAAGTTGATCAACAAACAGAGTGGCTTCCCGCTGATCCGAAGATAGTTCAAGCATTGGGCTGTGACCACATCATGGTTGTTCTTCGTCGCCTTGATTTCCACGATCACTTCGCCTGCCACGAGTAGGTCAGCAAAGTAATCTCCCACAACAACTCCCTTGTACTCGACACGCATGGGGAGTTGAGATTCAACCAGGATCCCGCACAGTCGCAACTCATGAGCCAAGGCGTTCTCGTAGACTTTTTCCAGGAAGCCAGTTCCCAATGTGTTGGAGACGGCGAAGGCGCAACCGATGATTCGCTCGGACAGGGAATGGAGTTGTGCCTCAGTCACGGTGTGGCCCAATGAAGGGGAGGTGGTTGCCGCAGATGAACACAGATGAACACAGATGAAGAGGGCCAACGCCCACCGGTTGCAACCGGTGGGCTTTCTGCAACTGAGAACTGAAGTCGGAGAACTTCCCCCTCACTTCTCCCCATCCTGTTGGCGCTTCCGCTTGAGATCGAGCAGTCGACTGGTGGTCGAGGTGTCTTCGATCGGCTGCTTGATGACGCTGGGTTTGGGGCGAGTCGAGGCCGGGGCCGAGGTGCGATCAGTTGCGGAACCGGCCTTGTTGAGGAACGCGGGCGACACGGAGGGATCTGTCGAAGCTGGCCTCGCGGCCGGGCGCTGCCCCTTGAGCTGGCTGCTGACTTCCTGCTTACGGGCGAGCAGCGTCCCCATCGTGGCGGTCGTCGCCTGCACCTTGCCGAATCCGAGACTGGCCAGGATCATCTTCCAGTCAATTTGGATACGCCGGATGCCAACATCGAGTGGGATCAAACAGCAGAGGGCGATCAAAAACCAGTCGAAGACCGGCTGCGAGGTCGTCTTGGTTTGACGACGGTTGAAGATCTGCTGCGCGGCGACTTCGGCAGTCTGTGTATCGCTGTCGGCGTCCAGCATCTGCCCGCCGGTCTGCTCCTGGATCTGCCGCAGGATGTTCCAGTTGCTGGTGAACTTCAGGTACTCGGGGGAGTAGCTGACGATGAATCCGCCGGTGGCGCGGTCCTCGCGCTGGCCCGCCTTGCCGAGCAGCGTCACCTGATAGCGACCCGCGCCCCACTGTGGGAACTCGGCTTGATACCGACGCGGGGCGACCTGCTTGAGCGTGACCATCTCGCGGCGATCATTGGGTCCGGAGATCTGTGCCGCCACATCCAGGAACATCTCTTCCGGATGAAAATCCTCGGCCATCACGACCCCTTCCGCCCCGGTCGAGTAGGCCCACATCCGCACATGCCCCGGCTGCCGCACTCGCGAGATGCGGATCATCAGTTGCTTAATGAACGGGTCGAACTTCGCCCAGTTGACCCACTTGGGGCCGAGGAAGCTGGTGAAGTCGGCGGTGTAGGCAGCCGTCGTGCCGAGTCCATACCGCCAGACGGAGAGGATCGGGTCGTCGAAGTCCCCGTCCCCTTCCGGACGCGTAAACAGGATATTCTCTGGCAGGCCGGTCTCCTTGAGCGAGGTCAGCACGTACCCATTCAGGTGCGGGATGGCGTCGATGCCGCGCAGTACCGGCGAGGCGAACCCCTGCTCGACCTTCACGTCTCCCTTGAACACCATGTTCCGCTTCAGCGTGCGGGCCTCCTTGAAGAAGATTGTCGGCAGCTTGTTGGGATCATCCGGGAAGTAGTACCGCCCGCCAGTCAGTTCGGCGATCGACCGCATGACGGCGACCTCCTGGCCTCCGTGCGGGAAGATCGACACCGTCGAGACGGTGATCCCTTCGGTGGAGAACGACTTCAAGAGTGGTCCCGGCGGGGGAGCCGGGTCACCATCCGAAATGATAATCATGTGCTTCGAGGCGGCATCACTCTTCTTGAGGGCGTCCAACCCCAGCTGCATCGTGGGGGCAAAAGCGGGCATGTCTCCCGGATTCGCCGCGTTGATCTTGGTGGCCAGCGCCTCGTAATCGCCGACATCGCCGAGCTTGACGACCCATTGCTCGCCCCCTTCGTAGTCGATGACGCCGATCTCATCGCGAGCGCTCAGGACTTTGATGGCTTCTTTCGTGATCCGTTTCGCCCAGGTGTTCCCTTCAGGGAATTCGCAGGTGTGCAGGATGATGGCCAGTGCCCCCTTGGGCAGCACCTTCTTATTGGTGATGTCCATGCTGACCGGCAGGCAATCCTCAATGACCGTCTTGTGGTAGCCGCCGGGGCCAAAGCTGCGGGCTCCGCCGATCATCAGGAAGCCGGTGCCCTCGTTGAAGACGGCGTCGTGCATGGCCTGCATCTGGGCTTCGTCCAGCGAGAAGCGTTCGACGTTGCACAGGATGATGCAGTCATACGGCAGCAGCGACAGGGCATCGCGCGGTACGTTGAGCGCGGGCATGACCTCCACTTCGCGCTCAGCGCGGGCGAGCGATTGGCGGAGCGCTTTCCACTCGTCCTCCGTGCCCGAGGGATCGGTGACGAGCAAGACCTTCCCCTTGCCTTCAATGTACAGATACCCGTCTGCACGGTTGTTCTGCGTCAGGAAATCCTGCTTCACCCCGGGATGCTCGGGATCAGCCGCCACCTCAATCGTCGCCTGATACTCCAGGTAGCCCGGCGTCTTGAGTTCCATCGGCAGGTCGTAGCGGTTCTTGCCCGGCTTGTACTCAATCGGCACATCGGCGATCAGCGTGCCGTTCTCGGTCAGCTTGAGTTGTCCCTTCCCCGCCTGCAGGGAGGAGACCACCACCGAAGCGTCGTACCGCTCATTGAGCTGAATTCGCTGCGGCAGTTCGAGGCGCTCGACCCACACCTCTTTCTCATAGCTATAGGTGATCGGCTTCACATCGACGGAGATGCCTCGGCTCTTGAGGTTGTCGAGGACCGGCTTCAGATTGCCCGCCGTCTCAGCTCCATCGCTGATGAGGACGATGCGGCCGCGCGTGTCCTCGGGCAGCATGGCCGCAGCCAGGGACAGGCTCTGCTCGATGTTGGTTGCATCGGGGCTGATGCGAGAGTTCAGGATGATGCTCCCGCCTTCCAGCGGGAACGACTCGCGCGGCGGTAGTTCGACAGCGGCGTTGGCAGCGAACGTCACGAGGCCCGCTTCGTCCTCTTCGGGCTTCTGGCTGACGACCTTGGCGATGTACTCGGCCCCCTTCTCGGAAGCGTCCCGTCCGATCGAGTCGGAGCTGTCGAGGGCGAACACCACCGACAGCCGATCGGTCGACCGCACCGAGCGCGGCTCGGCCAGCAGAGCCAGAAACAGCCCCAGCAATAACATCCGCACGACCAGCGCCGAGTTCGCCCGCCCCCGCGCCAGCCCGTGATACCCGTTGCGGTGCATCCACCACACCCACACCGCCAGCGGAGTCAACACGAACGCCCACGGACGCAGGAACTGCATCACATGATTCCGCTGCAACAGCCACATCCCAACCAGATAGACCGCGACAGTCAACGTAATGCCGATGCCATCCACCCACCTGAGCGGCGTGCGCGGCGCGGGGAACAGACTCTTCATCCAGCGAGTCAGAGTGTTCACAACCGTCCTCCTGGCAACGTCAATTGCACGATCCGGCGGTTCCCGGTGTCCGCGATGAACAAGCGGTTGTCCTCTGACACCGCCAAGGCCCACGGCGTCCACAACTCGTGATGCCCGCGCCCCTCGTGACCAAACTGAGCCACCAGCTTGCCATGCGGGTTGGCGACGCTCACGCGACACGCCCCGTACTCGACGAAGAAGAACTGGCCGTGCGGGCTGAGGGCGATGTCGTAAGGATAGTAGAGTCCGCCCTGGTCTGCCCAGTCGAGAACCTCCAGCGGCTGGCCTTGATCGGAGAAGACCTGCACGCGGCTGTTGATGGCGTCGGCGACGTAGATTTTGGAATCGAGCCAGACCATGCCGCTGGGGCGCTGGAATTGGCCCATCTCGGTGCCGAGTCCGCCGAACTCCAGCAGGAACTTGCCATCGGGGGCGAACTTCTGGATGCGGTCGCTGCCGCCATATTCGGCGACGTAGAGGCAGCCGCTGGGGTCTTGCAGGAGGTCGACGGGGTAGGTGAACTCGCCGGGTTTCTCGCCTTGGCTGCCGAACATGCTGAGGAGTTCCCCCTGCTTCGAGAAGAACACGACGCGGTGGTAGTGGGTGTCGGCGATGGCGACTCGCCCGTCTTGCAGGACGCGGATACCCTCGGGCTTGCCGACGCTCGACTCCGGCATGCTCCATTGGCGGATGAGGGTGTTCGTTTCGTCGTACACCAGAATGCGGCCCGAGTCATCGAGGACGTACAGCTCGCGGTCCTTTGAGACGGTCAGCGCGCGCGGAGCGGGCATTCGTTTACCATCGACGGGGATGCGAATGATGGTCGACTCCACCACCGGCAACTCCGCTGCCCCGGAACTGCCGAGGCAACCCGACTGCCCCAGGCACAGCGCCACCGCACACACCAGCGCGAGGATGCGGAGCGAGACCCGCTGGCCGGTCACGAGCGACGGGCGCGGCGGACGGTGATAGACCCGCTGCGTGGTGCCCGTGGCGAGTTGGGTCAGTTCGACCTCGGCGAGGTGCCCGCTAAACCGCTCGGACTCGACACGGTACGGACCGGTGTCGTCGAGGATGAGTTGCAATCGCTCGGGGCGTACGGCGTGTAGATCACCACGGAGGCACGGAGGCACGGAGGAAGAAGCTGGCGAGCGGGGTGGCGTCAGCCCCCCGAGTGAAGCCGGTGAACTGGGAAGTCGAACAGACAGTCCTGTCTGTTTATCCGTGCCAATCTCATCCGTATGCGGTTTGGAATTGAGTATCGGCGTTCCCTCGCCGATCACTCGGGGGGCTGACGCCGCCCCGCTCGCCTCCCCGGCTGATGGCTGATGGCTGATGGCTTCTGCCGGCAACCAATTGCACGGCCCGAGGAACCTCGCCATCTCCGGACTGCCGGGCCGCGTGTAAAGATCCTCCACCGACCCCGCCCAAACCAACCGCCCCTCGTCGAGACACAGGCACCACTCCGCCTCAGACAACACCCGGTCCGGGGCATGCGTCGAGAACACCAGACTCGCCCCGGTAGCGGCCACCTCATCTCTCAGCACCCGCCAGCACTGATCCCGCAGCCAAGTGTCGACATGTTCCAACGGCTCGTCCAGCACCAGGCAGCGCGGCTCCGCAGCCAATGCACGAGCCACCGACAGCCGCGAACACTCCCCCTGCGACAGGCTCGCGGGGTAGGCCGACCACAAGTCCTCCAACTCAAATCCAGTGAGCAGGCGTCCCAGCCGAGCGGCATCGCGAGTGGGCGAGACCGCCGTGAGATGTTCACCGACCGTGAGGTGCGGCCAGAGGCCGTCATCCGGAGGTGACCAGAAGAGGGCGGGGCGTCGAGCGTCAGCGAGCGGCAGACGTAAGTCTGTCGTGTTTCGTTGAGGGTTGAGGGTTGAGGGTTGAGGGTCAGAAGAAGAAGTGAGAGTACGAGTCTCGCCATCTCCGACTCTGTCGCTCAACGCCAAACCCTCAACCCTCAACGCCCCTTCATCGGGTCTCTCAAACCCCACCAGCAAATTCAGCAGCGAGGTCTTCCCCGACCCGCTGGCCCCGAGGATGGCGATTCGTCCCACCGGGATCTCCACGGAAACCCCATCCAATCGTGGGCGACCACGACCGAAGAGTGTCACATTGTGGAGGGTCCAGAGCATGAGGGAGGAGTGGTGAGAGGCGAGTGAAGGAAGGGACAAGTACCAAGGAATGAGGAGCAACTTTGTGACTCGGGGGCAGTGAGAGTGTCTGTCGCTCAACCCTCAACCCTCATCGCTCCCCCGTCGATAAACCATCAACCATGATCCATAAACCCCTCCCGACGGCCACCAGCACCACCAACACCACCGGCACCGCCAGCACTACTCCCAGCATCGCAGCCAGTCCGGGGATGTGGCCGTAGTGCAAGAAGTTGTACAGCCGCAACGGGGCGGGAGCCATCCCTGCCGGTCGCAACAGCGCGGGCAGAGTCAGTTCCAAGTACGACCACCAGAATAGCAAGGCCAGCGTCCAGAATCGCCCCGCATCCCGGATTCGCCAGAGGATGGCCGCCCCCTGCCGACCTCGCTGGCCGGGGAGTACTGCCAGCGACTCGGCCAAGAACACCCCGGCCTGTTGCACGTTCCGCCTCAGCATCGCCTGCATCGCCAAGGCCCTCGGGAGGAGAAACAACACCATCGCCACCACCAGCGGCACTGGGGAATACGACGGCTGGACCCCGAGGCGTTGGCAGATTTCAAAGATTGTAAGACCCAGGGCCAGCGAGCCCAGCAGTCCCGGCAGGAGCGCCGCGCCCCAGACGAGCCGCATCACCGTAGGATGGGCAATCCTGCCCGTCCCCACGAGGCGCTCACGTGCCAAGGCGGGTGACATGGGACGCGAGCGATCAGCTGCGCAGGCTGATGCCGTCAGTCTTCGCCCTCCCAACCTTTGGACACTCCACAGAATCAGCCACAACAGCCACGTGACCGTCACCCCCAGCACCAGCGCATCCCCGATCTCCTGCCAGAGACCCGCACGAAACTGAATCACTCCGCGCCCGCGAATCGCCCCCATCACGAGACTTCCCACAGGCCAGACCACCGTCAACAGCCACGAAACGGCAACCCAAGCGATCGCCAGCCCGACACGCCAGCGAGGGCCGCACGCTGAAGGATTCACCACGGAGGCACGGAGTGGGCTTCGCCCACCACCGTAGGACGGGCACATTTGCCCGTCCCCGCTGTGTCTGACCCGCCAGAACGAGTCCACATGGGCAGCCAGTCGCCCCCGGCCCATGTCACTCGCTTTCGACTCGCGAACGTCGCTCGGGACGGGCAAATGTGCCCGTCCTACAGTTGTGGCCGCAGGCCACTCCAAGCCTCCGTGGTGAATTCCCCTTGCCTGACAGGCTGGAAGCCTATCCCACGTCCAATACCCCAACACCGGCACCGTGAGTAACAACCCATACCCCACCGGCAGCACCAGAAACGGCAACACCTCCAACAGTTCCACACCGCCGGCCTGCTTCGTGAAGATCCACTCGGCCCAGCCGCGAGCCTGCATCAGCGTCGCCACTTCCACCTCTTGAAAACAGAGCAAGGCGGCGATGGCGGCAGCTGTGATTTGACGAGGGAGTTCGCCCGCAAGCATCGCCCGCAGTCGTTCGCCGAGTGGTGTCCTTCTCCCCGACTGCTCGGCTAGCTTCAGCAGGAACGCCCCCGATGGCCCCAGTTCCGCAGCCGGGAGCCATTCCAAGGCGAGCACCACTACCGGCGTCAATTGGGCCACCACGATGGCGAGGTACAACAGTTCGTTCAGCAGCGGAGTTTGCACCAGCGAGAGCGACGCATTGCGGTAGGCATATCCGACCACCAGCCCCGGCATGAAGAACGGGACGAGGAGTAAGATGTAGGACGGGCCCATTGGCCCGTCCGGACGGGCCAATGGGCCCGTCCTACGCGCGAGTGCCAGGCACAACGCCCCCGCGAGGAGACTGCGTACGATCGACCAGGCGACGGCGGCCTCGTAGCTCATCGGGCGTATTCCGACTTGAGCCACTCCAGGCAGGCCTCGGCCCCATCAGCGGCATCCGCGACGTTCCAAGACTCACTCGCCCACTCGACCAACGGGCGGACCTCCTCGGGAATCTTTTCCTTCGGCACAGTGCCGAGGGGAATCTGCCGGGCGGTCTTGGCCAGTTGCAACTCGACCTCTTCGGACAGCAGATACTCCAGCAACCGCTGAGCCTCGTCGGGTCGATCGCAACTCTTTAACAATGCCACGGTGTTCGGGATGCAGAGCGTCTTGCCGTCGATGCGAATGGGGTGCATGTCGACCTTGAAGCCCGCGTCGCGAGCGGCGAAGACATCATCGGTATCCGTCATGCCGAAGTCGCAACTCCCCCCAGCCACCATGTCCCGGACCATCGCGTTCCCCGCCACGAACCGACACCCCTGCTCGACCAGTTCGAGGTGTTCCAGCTGGGTCTGACCGGGGCCGTGGAGATGCCAGAGCATGGCGTACTGTGTGAAGGTCGTACCGTAGAGGGGCTTAGCGATGGCCATGCGGGAGGAGGGTTGAGGGTTGAGGGTTGAGCGTTGAGGGTCAGAAGAAGAGGGGGGTGAGTTAGTGCTTCCGCGTCTTTCGCTCAACGCTAAACCCTCAACGCTCAACGATTCCCGCGCGATCCACACCCGCATCCGCCCCGCGAACCCGTGCCAGTGTCCTTCACGATCCTTGAACCGCTCGGGAATCCGCTGCGAGGCTGGTCCGAGATACGCCGCGAGCAGCCCCTGCCGCTGGAGCCGAATCGTGCCGAGGACTTCGTTATTCCAGAATAGATCACACGGCGTCTGGTCTCCCTCGCGGAGCAGCCGCTCGATCAGGCCGAGCGATTTCGTGGCCTCTGTATCTCCCACGATCGTGACCTTGATCCCGGTCTGACGTGTGAACTCCTCCAACACCGGCTCGGCATAGACGAGATCGTGCGTGCAATACACAACCAGCGTCCCACTCGCCCGCCGCGCAATGGTGTACCACGCCATGAGCAGAGTCCCCCCCACGAGGGCCATGAAGAGGATGTTGAGTCGCCGAGTTGGCAAGGATTTCTCCGGGGGCAGTGTGGAAGGAAATGTCACACACCAAGTTTGAGCGGAGCGACACCACCGGACAGTCCGCACATCTCAACGAGCCGGAAGCGTCAGCGCCCGGAGACTCCGTCG
>JAYTWO010000471.1:0-2317 GCA_043743415.1 Planctomycetota bacterium | reverse complement strand
GCAAACTCACATACACGGCCGGGCTCTTACGTCCGGTGGTGCATGCGGCATGCTTCCGCAAGCAGCGGAACTCGGAGGTGCCGAAATCGAGACACACGATCATGGTGAGTCTCCGCGTGTCACGGTTCGGAGGGCCTTTTCGAGGGGACTGACTCGGGAAGCCCGTGTGCCCTTCGCTTCAGTCGTCATGACGACAACTGGGGGGTGTTTCGTCGAGGATCGGTCCGCACGCAGCAACCGCCGCAATCGCAGTTCGATATCACGAGTGTCGCTCGCATCTCGCACCTGGAAGTGGGGTCCGGCCACCCCCTCGTGGGCTTCATGGACCACCAGTCGCCGTCCGCCGATCGCCCTCCCGTGCAGGCGATCCACGGGAGGCAGTGTCGCCTCCTCTTCGACCAGCGGGATCTTGTTCAGGATGAGACGTTGCAGAAATCGCTGCTCCTCCTCGGGAACAGACTCGAGAGTCGTGGCGTCGGTGGGTGTGGGTGTGACTGCGGTGGCCGTGGCGGCTTTGGACATGAAGAGATCTGCCTTCGGTGCTTCGTCTTCGACCACTGGGACACTGCGACTGACGATCACACTCACGATGGCCACGGTGATGATGACCAGTAAGGCGAGCCAGGAGTTGGGGCCGGTGAACGACGAGGACTTCCCGGCACTGGCGGCGGCGGGGAGATCGGTATCCAGCGGCGCGGACGCTGCGACCGGAGTCGGCTGAGGCTGGTCGGGGCTGAGTGCCTCAGCTTCTGCCGAGACGGTGACGATGTGGCTCTGCGGGGAGGCGTGGTTCGCCGAGGTGCGTTCGATCACTCGAGCGGGGTCATCGGCCTCTTCTTCGGCGTTTGTGTCCTTGGGATTCTGCCAGGTTTTCGGCAACATCAGCGGGGCACGTCCGTCGGGCTGGCTGGCTGCGGCATCCGTTTCGGTCGCCCTCGGGGTGGAAAATGTCAGTGGATCGTCAAACTGGATGGAAGAACCTGCCGTTTCGATGTCCGTCTTCGCGGGCTGGGTGATTGCGTCCGAAGTCACGGGCCGTGTCGTTGGAGCGGGAACTGGCTGCGACCGGATCACGGGCATTGTCGGGGCAGGCTCAGCGAGGGACGGCATGGCCTCCGTCGGCTCAGCCCTCGCCGTGGTGTCGAGTTTGACGGGTGCCTCGTAGCGGAATCCCCGGTCGACCGCCTCGCGGACGCCGTCCACGGAAACGGCTTCTGGATTGAATTGAATCACGGTGTTGTGGACGAGTAGACTCTGCAACTCCACCCACTGCCCATGCGGGAGAGTCGCATTGACCTGCTGACGCGCGACCAGTTCCGTGGACTGACCGAGGAGCTGGAGCAGATCGCCGAAGGTCCGAGGCTGGTTCCCGATATTAAACAGCAGCGGTCCCCGGGCGAGGCCGGAGATCAGCACGAAGCGATCCCGAGGTGCCTGTCGAATATCGGCGACCTTTGCCAGTCGGCCTCCCAGGGGAACGACAAAGATCACTTGACCATCCGTGACTTGGAGCTGGGGATGGCTCTGCAGGTCGGTCATGAACCGGGTTTTGCCCTGCTCCATGATGCGCACAGTGCCCAGGCTCTCCGCCGTTTCACCGCCAGCGCGCTCAATCAACGTCTTCAGGGGGATGGAGCGTTCGGTCGTCTCGAACACGGTCGGAGTCTTCACAGCCCCAATGACAGCGATGTACGATGGTTCGGAAACCGCAGGACGTTGATGCATGCCACTGAGATGGGCCATCTGACCCGGCCTCGGTCTCCCGGCACTGACACTGCTCTCGGCCTGATTCTGCCACGCGGCAGCCCGCGGCGCAGCCTGTTGTGCAGCCAACTCGCCAACGCCCAGGCAGCAGGCCCATCCGAGACAGGCCGCCCACAAGAGTCCGAATTGTCGCATCGTGGCTGTCCCTTTCCACATCACAGGCCAGGATTGCGATATTCAGTCGGGGCGCATGCCCTCCTCCTGACCACAATCACGGCTATCACTCTGATCGGCAAATTCGATACAGGGGCGTCACCCAAAACTACGCAATCCCGCCTGTTAAGAAGCTTCCGGCAGTCATTGCCGAACCGGGAGCGTCACCCAGCAGCCGACTCCGGGTCGCCACCCACGGGAAGCCGGAGGTAGTCACCCGTCAGGGTTCAACCCGCAGTGCCAACGTCTCATCAGGGCAGACTCGACACCCCGGACCATTGCTGAGTTGGACAGCGCCACTTTTCTAAGAGGGCCGCCGGAAAGATAAGTGGTCTGGGCGAGAATGCTGAGATCGTTGAGACTCCTGACGACAGGATTGGAACTGGGATGCGTCAAGGAG
>JAYTWO010000470.1:0-7943 GCA_043743415.1 Planctomycetota bacterium | reverse complement strand
AAAGGGAACCGGGCTGTGTTGAGAACCCGCTCCCTAACCGAGACTCGATCTCTTTGTCCAGATGGGAATTGCCTCGTTTTCACAAATCGTGAACGGCGTTGGGTGGCACGCCCTGACGCTTTGGGAAGGCGTGGTCATTCACCACTGAACGCCTCTTTGCCACTCGCCACGCCCATCGAAGATTCAGGGCGCACCCTCCAAGGGCTGCAACTTCCCACTCGCCGCATCGTACAGCCACGGGGTCCGGTCCGGAAAGAGGCGGACCGCCCGTTGCAGGTCGGCTTCCGTGGCCGGGGCGTGGGCGCGGAGGATCGAGGAGTCGAGCGGGGGGCGGTTGTAGACGTAGTCGATGTGTCGGTCCGAAGGGTCAGGGCGGATGAAGACGATGGCCCGACCCTCGATTCGCTGCTCCAACAACGCATTGAAGTCGGCATACTTCTGGCGGGGATAGTGCAACTCGGCCAGCCCGACTGGCATTCGGCCCGGCCATAGCGGCGGGACTGTCACCCAACCCGTGGCCAGTGAGGTGAGTAACACCCCAGCCCACCACCCGCGGAGCGCCCCGTGGCCCGTCTCGCGGCAAGTCTTGGCGAAATCGGCTGTGACGACGCCCAGGACGATGGCCCACAGCGGGGCCGACTCGAAGACATAGTGCCAGCCCATGATCCCCTCGAACCAGTAGGGGAGATGCACGACATGCAGGCTGACGATCGACGCCACAATCAGCTTCAAATCGCCGCTCCACCGCCTCCAGTTCCAGACCAGCAGCACTACGACGAACGCCATCGGCACCAACCCCAGCGTCCAGCGCCCGCTGGCCACGAGGCGAATGCCCATCTTCTTCAGGGCCAGTGGCAGCGTCAGGTTCTCCGCCCAGCGGTCGTAGTGGTCGAGCACCTTCGGCCCGAGATGCTGCTCGCCCCGTTCGACATTATTAAACCCATACACATGCCGGGGCGTGTAGATGTTGGTGTAGAGCTGATAGGGGGAGACGGTGAGGCTGCCTGTGATCGATCGGTTGTATGCCAGTTGCAGACCGATCCCGACTAGGAGGGGGAGGGCCATTGCCAGGAGGAGGAAGAAGGGGAGGGGGGGGGGAGGGGAGGCGTCCTTGTCACTTGTCACTTGCCCCTTGTCACCTGTTCCTTCACTCACCACTAACCTCTCACCTCTCACCACTCTTCCCGCCCACCAGAAGAGCCAGATCCCAAAGGGCAGGCCGACTCCGGCAGCTGTCATGGGGCGGCAGAGCATGGCGAAGGCGAGGCCGCATCCGGCGAGGAATGAGGAGCCGATGGCCGCGAGTGTCGCCTTTCGCTCCGCCAAAGGACGTTCTTTCGCGGAGCGAGAGACGACACTCGGGGAGGACTCCCCGGACTCGCAGAGTCTTCTCAAACGCAACATCCACACGAGAAACACCGTCAGCCCCACCAGCGTCGGCAGATGGGCCAGGTACAACTGACTGAACAAGCACAGTCCCGGACAGAACGCTGCCGCGAGTCCAGCGATGACCCGCGCGGGTCGGCCCGCGATCTCTCCGGCCACAATCGACGCCCCCGCGGTCACGATTCCGTGAGCCATCCACAGCCCCCAGATCGAGCCGACTCCGTGGAACACCGCGAACCACGCCCCGGCTCCGGGGAAGTACCGGCTGGCGAACCGACCCTCATTCAGTACGTGCATCTGGTCGAACAACTCTGGCATCGGCTCGAAGCTGGGGAACGAGGTCCGGCCCTCCAGAAATGTCAATGTCTGAAACAGGTAGCTGAATTCGTCGTGATAAGCGGGAGGCAGTTCCTGCATCGCCCACCCGGTCCAGGCAGCGACTCCGACCGCGAGGAGTCCGAGTGACAGCGAAAGGAGAGCGTCGAGGAAGGGGAGCGCTGAAGGTTCTAAAGGGAGGCGTCCGTAGCACTTGGCACTGGGCACTGGCCCCTTGTCGCTTGTTCCTTCACTCACCCCGAACCTCTCACCTCTCACCTTGCCTCGAATATTCCAACACATCAACCCCGCCAAAAAGATCGGGAGAAACGGCAGCCAGTCGGCCTCGCGTCCACAGAGCCACCCGGTGAGGGCGGCGTCTCGCGAATCCGGGTTCGCCCAGCGAGCGGCCTCGAATCCAAGGATCAGAAGCAGGACGACCGACCAGGCCACCCAGAAGCTGGGGAAACGGTCAGATTGGGAGGGTTGGGGCATGCCGCACATTCAGGTTGAGGCGTTCCGGTCAATTCGGATACCCTCCGCGTCTTCGCTCGGGGCGTTTTTTGCCGATCGCAGTGTCTGCGGTTGCCGATGACTACTCAAGCGTGAATTCGTCAGCATTGTGGGACGGCGCTCCGCGTCGTCACTCACGACGCGGAGCGTCGTGCCACATTCCACCACCGACGACAAGAACACGCTCAAACGAGCAACCTTCACGAGAGCCTCCATGGACGGACGCATCCGCATCGCAATTCTCGGCCTGTGCCTGTTGGCGGGTGCGGCTACCGCACAAGCGGTCGAGCCGAAACCCACTCGCCCGACCCCGGTCCGAGTGGCGTCGCTGGCCTTCATCGAGCCCAACGGCACCCGCACCCCGGTGGTCGAGGTCTGGTCGAATGGCCGTGTGCAGGCCCTCGAACTCGGCGGCACCCGTGCGAACCCGGTACAAGTCACACGGACCGACCGACTCACCGCGGACGAAATGCGAGAGCTGTACCAACTGCTGGCTGGGGACTGCCGGATCTCCTCTCTGACCACGGAGGGAGTCCGCGAGACCCTCCAAGTCGCCAGCGAGCAACAACAGTTGACAGCCGACATTGAGGGGGCGGCCCAAACCGAGGTCGGGCTGCTCGTCGGAAAACAGTGGCATGCCGTCGCCTGCCCAGCGGTGTCAATCCTCACCACGCGGTTCCCCGATGTCACCGAGGTCCAGAACGTCGCAGCCGCCCAGGCTCGCCTGCAAAACATCGCCGCAGTCGCTCTCATCGGCGGCGGCGCGATTGCCGACTTGCAAGCGGACGCAGCGACTCGCAAGCTGAGGGAGTTGCATCCCGAAGCGGGCGTGATTACTCGCCGCGACCTGAAGATGGTCCGCCAACTGGCGAACGGTACCCGCTTCGTGCAGTTCCACTACGCGGGCTCCCCGGGCCAGTCAGAGGGGTGCCTGGTCTCCCTGACCCAGAGCCCGCAGGGGCCCACGCGAGTGAGTGTGCTCGATTCGCCGACCGTGGTGCGGTAATTGTTAACGGCCCGGCGCGAGTGCCTGTTCTCGGGCTGAACTCCCCTCACAATGCGTGTGTGCGTCTGGATTGTCGGCGATTTCTCCGACAATGGTGGGGCGAGCGCCCGGTCGCTCACGGAGCGAACCTGCCGAATGACACTCACCGAAAGCGAATCATGCCATTTATTGATCTGCTCATGACGAGTGAGCAAATCGAATCCGCCCGCCGCTCGGGTACTTGAACACCGGCCTCCCTCCCCACCGAAGGGTTCATCCACGCCTCGCCGTACGAGCAATTGGAACGAGTGGCCAACAAGCACTATCGCCCGGCGATTGACGTGCATGTGGTCCAAGTGAGCGTGGAGAGGCTCACCTCGGAGCTGCGCTGGGAACCGGCAGCCGGGAGTCTGTACCCGCACATTTATGGTCCGCTCAACTTCGAGGCGGTGGTCCAGGTGGTTGCGACGGAACGCCACGCGGACGGGCCGTTTCGGATCCCGCCGGAGATGCCGCAGTGAGCTGGCGGTGTCTGTCTGGGCAGCACTCTGCATGATGTCGCGTCCGACAACACGCCACCCCGCTGGCCAGGTGCCCGGACTTTTGTCGGACACATCCATGAGGTCTTCACACCAAACTCATGTTTAGTCCCGCAAACCATCGTCCTCATAGTCCGCAACCCGCACCACCCGACTCTTCCGAGTGATCCACAGTGTCACATTCCGGTCGACGAATGTCGGCAGTTTCTGCTGCAAGGTTGCGGCTCGATCCCCCGATAACTCTCCTCGTCCCCCGCTCGTTCGTTGCGGAGGGCCGTGCGAAGGATTGCCGCTCATCACTTAGTCAACAGCTGCAACAGCGTTCGCACCGTCTCGCTCAGCGGGGATTCCGTCAGGAACCGCTCAGCGAGGACGGAACCGGAGTATTATCTTGGCTCACTCGCACCTTGTGATTCGGCATCTGGTGAAGGGTTTGGAGGCACGCGGTCGGGAGGCGATCGACATTCGCCTCCCCGCATCCATCGAATCATTCGTCACCGCCGTCGCCGAACTCTTTGAGCCGTTCAGCGGAACCGCTCGTGTCGGGTATGAGTGCAACTTCGCCGACGACAGCTTTGAAATCTCGATGTTCGTCGGAGCCCGCGAGATCGTCGGTGGACCGCTGGATGGTCACCAGGAACCGCAGAATTTCCGGTTCAATCTGCAAGGTCTGTTCGATCGCTTCGATTCGATCCAGTCGTTCCTGTGGAACGCCATGCCGGACAGCCCGCTGCTGGACGGCGGCCTGTCGTTCGTGGTGGTCGAGGGGCTGGTCCAGGGGCACCTCGTGCGACTGCAACTCCATCCAACCGCGCCTGATGAAATCGGTCCGGCGATTCGCGAGTACGCCGACGGGACGGTGGAACTGACGGAGTGAGCGGGGAGTCACTCTCCGTCGCGAAACAGCGGCGCGAACGTGTGTTTCACCGACTTGATCCCGGCGTTGATCAGCCGCACATCGTTCGTCATCGAGATCAACCGGCAGCCGTGCTGCACCAGCATCTCGCAATGCTCGGGGGTCATCGTGACGGCCCCCCAGCTCTTGCCATGTTTGCGACAAGCTGAGGAGATCTTCTCGATGGCCGCGATGCACAGGGGGTCCATGAACTGGCCGATCACGCCCAGGGCCTGACTCAAGTCCGAGGGGCCGAGGAACAGGTGATCGACCCCCTCAATGGCGGCAATCGCGTCGACGTTCTCCACCGCCGCAGCTGTCTCGATCTGGATGGCGACGAACGTCTCGCGATTGGCCTTCTCGCAGAACTCCGCCAGCGGCATGTTGCCGAAGCGGCCGTCGTAGGCTGCGGAGTTCAGCCCTCGCCGACCGCGTGGAGCGAACTTGGCCCATTGCACGAACTGTTCGGCCTCGGCGGAGTTGTTAATCTGCGCGGCCATGACTCCGCGCGCTCCGGACTCCAGACAGCGGGTCACGAGCGCATAGTCCGTCGGGGCCACGCGCACGAAGCAATCGAGCCCCGCCGCGCGCCCGGCGGTCGCGGCGTGTTCGATCTGATCGACCGTGAACCCGACATGTTCGTGATCGATCCAGAACCCGTGGAATCCGCCGTGGATGGCGAACATCTGAATCAGGTTCGGGTGATACATCCGTCCGATGGCGAAGACATTGACGGTCTCACCTTTGGCGAGCCGGGATTTGAGGGAGTTCGGCATGGGCGATGTTCCTAGGTGAGATTCGTAGGGTGGGACAAGCTCGCTTTGGAGCGCCGGCCCACCATGTGCGACGCGGTCTGACGGGAAATGGTGGGCCTACGCCCAAAGCGGCTTGTCCCACCCTACGCGATACGCGCGGTCACGGCGAGGTTGTCACGATGGATCACCGCCCGGTCGGCGTCGGCCCCGAGCAACTCAGTGATCTGCTCGGTCCGTTTCCCTGCGATTTGAGCGGCCTGCTGCGAGTTGAAGTTGATCAACCCGCGAGCAATCTCGGCTCCCTCGGGATCGAGGACCGAGACGATCTCCCCCTTCGAGAAGTGCCCCTCGACCCTGGTCACACCGATCGCCAGCAGCGACCGGCCATTGTCGCGCACGGCGTGCGTCGCTCCGGCGTCCAGTCGCAGCTTCCCCACCGGAGTGACCGTATAGCCGATCCAGCGCTTCCAGGCCGGGACTGGTTCCCCCGTGCCGAGGAACAGCGTGCCGACCTCCTCGGCCTCGCGGACCTTGTCGAGGACGGTCCGGTCGGTCCCATTGGCGATGATCACGTTCCCGCCACCCGAGGTCGCCATGCGGACGGCCTCCAGCTTACTGACCATCCCGCCGGTGCCTCGCGAACTCTTCGAGTCGGCGGCGAGGCTGCGGAGGGTTTCGTTCCACCCTTCGATGAGCGGGATGACCTTCGCGGCCGGGTCTTTCGGATCGCGGTCATACAGACCATCGATCACCGACAATATAATCAGCAGCGGCCGTTCCAGCAGGCTCGACACCATCGCGGCCAGCCGGTCGTTGTCGCCGAACTTGATCTCGTCGATACTCACTGTGTCGTTCTCGTTGACGACCGGAATCACGTCGTACTCGAACAGCGTATTGATCGTGTTGCGGATGTTGAGGTATCTCACCCGCCGCCGAAAATCGTTCGCCGTCAGCAGGATCTGCGAGGCATGCAGCCCATGCCGCCGGAACGCCGCATCGTACGTGCCGATGAGGTGAGCCTGCCCCACGCTGGCCGTGGCTTGCAAGTGCGGCAACTCGGTCGGACGCTCCCGCAATCCGAGTAAGCCGATCCCCGCCCCAATCGCTCCGCTGGAGACGACGAGCACCTTCTTCCCGGTCCGCCTGAGCCGCACGAGTTGGTCGGCAAGGCTGTTGATGCGGTCGAAGTCGAGCGTATCGTCGGGACGCGAGAGGGCGTTCGTCCCGATCTTGACGACAATCGTGCGCGAGGCCGCAAAGGCAGCTCGACGAACGGCACTCTCCATGTGGGTCGGTCTCTCGGACAGGGTAGGGCAGGGAAACGCGAGTTTGGCATTCTAGCAGCGAGTGTTCCGTGAGACGAAGTATGAATGCAACATCGTCGGAATTGGACCGCAGTCCGTACATTCCACGATCGCTTCCCACGACTGGGAGACTCAATCGTCATTCACTCTTTCGCCGCGACTTCGCTAGACTTCGTGTGTGCCCACCGACTCATTCACCCCTGACGAAATCCAGCTGTTCCACCGGGACGGCTATCTGGTCGTGCGCGGGCTGGCTCCCGCCCCCTTGTTGGATCGGATGCGGCAGGTCACGCTGGAGGGGCTGGCCCGGATCATTGAGCCAGTGGAGTTCGAGGCGGACCTGCACTACCCCGGTGCTCCTCGCTCGCGCGATGCCGAAGGGGGGCGCACGGTGCGGCGGCTGAAGCAGGCACTGACCCGCGATCATGCGTTTCTGCAATGGGTCACGCTGCCGGGCGTGCTCAATCGGCTGAAGCAACTGCTGGGGCCGAAGGTCGTCTGCCCACTGGCTCATCACAACTGTGTGATGACCAAAGAACCCCGGCACAGCAGCGACACCGGCTGGCACCAGGACATCCGGTACTGGTCGTTCACCCGACCGGAGTTGGTCAACTTGTGGCTGGCCCTCGGTCCAGAGCGCCCCGAGAATGGGTGCCTGAAGATCATACCGGGGACGCACCGCATGGCGTTTGAGCGGGATCGCTTTGACGAGGAACTGTTCCTCCGGGAAGATCATCCAGCGAATCTACCGCTACTGGCCCAGGTGGTCCATGCGCCGCTGGAGCCGGGCGATGTACTGTTCTTTCACTGCCTGACGTTCCACGCCGCGACCCGCAACTACTCGACCGAGACCAAGCTCTCAGCGGTCTTCACCTTTCGCCCGGAGGACAACCCTCCGCTGCCGGAAAGCCGATCCAGCGGCTCGCCGGAGTTACTGCTGCCGTAGTGTCTTGTCAACGCTTAATTGTGGGGTCCGCTTCCATCGGGAGGTCGAGGCTCCTGCCGAGCCGCGACTGCGAGTGGACGTGTCCCCTGGCTCGCGGGCGGGACTGCCGCAACCGAAGGGGAAGCAGTCAGCGGTCAGCCAGAAACCACTCCTCATCGAGACTGCCTCTGCACCCTGAAGGGGTGAGACATCACAGCCCGGGGTCGCGACCACCGGTCGCGCACCCTGGGTCCGGTCGCTCCCAGGGGCCGAACCCTGAAGGGGTTCCACACAGGGTCACGCGGGTGTTCAACCCCTTCAGGGTT
>JAYTWO010000469.1:0-2256 GCA_043743415.1 Planctomycetota bacterium | reverse complement strand
CTCCGGTGCAGCCGAAAGGCAGGCGGTTGCAAATCGTCTCCCCGCCACCCGGCTTGCTTGTCGGGGTGGTTCCCTCGCTTGTGGGCTACCGTGCAGCCTAAATGCTGGACTCCAACGGGGGGAAGCAGGCCCAGTGGATCGCACCCTCACCCCCCCCACTAGGCAAGCCGCTGGCTTCCACTGCCCACTCCCGATTTCCCGGTTGCCACTGCATACAATTCAGAATGGCTACGGGCTGGTAGCAGCGGAGGCCGATAGCAGGGAGTGACGGCGAGGCAGCGATCCGGAAGGCGGTCGTGATGTACTGCGAACACTCAGCAACTCTCCTTCAGAAGTCCCTGCAACTGACGACCAGTGACGGACTTTCCCTGCTGGTCCGCCAGACCACCTGCGCCGGGTCCACTCCGCGTCGGACTCTGGTGATCGTGCATGGGGCCGGCGAGCATAGCCAGCGATATGAACACTGGACACGGCTACTGGCCCAGCACAATTGGCGGGTGGTGTCGCTCGACCATCGGGGGTGCGGCCTGTCGGGTGGAATTCCAGGACATGTCGACCGGTTTGACCAATATCTGAGCGACCTCGATCAGGTGTGGAACGCTCTGTCGCTCGATCCCCAACAGACGATCCTGTTCGGCCACAGCCTGGGCGGCTTGATCTCGGTGCGGTACGCCCAGACGCGCCCGGACTCCGTGAGGGGACTGATCCTGTCCGGACCGTTGCTGGCGCTGCAACTCAAAGTCCCGGTTTGGAAGCGAACGCTGGCCCGCGTGTGTTCGGTGTTCGCGCCACGCACCCGATTCCAAACGACGATCCGCACGGACCAACTGACCCGCGATCCCGCCGCCCGCCAAGTCCGGGATAACGACCCGCTGCGGTGCCGGTCCGTGACGGCGTGCTGGTACTTCCAAGTGCTGGATGCGATGGTGGCTGCGTGGGAAGAGGTCGACCGCTTGACGCTGCCGACGCTGCTGCTGCAAGGGGACCGGGACGAAGTGGTCAACCCCGAGGCCGCCATGAAATGGTGGCTGACGCTGCCCGCGCGGGACAAGACGATTCGACTGTTCAGCGGGCACCTGCACGAACTGCTGAGCGAACCCGACTGGAGTCAAACCGCAGCCGGGATTCTCACCTGGCTGGAGACTCGGTTCCCCGAGGTCGATCGAATGGAATGGGTGGATCGCCTCAAGGTGTCGTTCTCAGTGACAGGTCGGAAGCTGACTCTGGCCAAGTAGTCCCAGCCCCACACGGAAGATCAGGTGGCGAGTGCCGTGCGGCACGAGTGTCGCAAAGAAAACAGCCGCCCTGGTGGACGGCTGATTCGAGTTTTCGATCGGCGTTCGGAAAATTACTGGGCTGCGGGAGCCGTGTTGCCGAGCTTTTGCTTCTGCTGCTTGACGAGCCGGGACTTGGTGCGGGCTGCGGCGTTGCGATGGATCAAGCCCTTGGCCGCAGCGCGGTCGAGCCGCTTGACGGCGGCGCGAAGGTTGGTTTCCAGAGCTTGGGCGTCTGGAGCGGGCTCTGCCAGTGCGACGCGCACCTTCTTAATCGCGGTACGCAGGGTCGAGGTCGCCGCGCGATTCCGCAGGCGACGCTTGATGTTCTGACGGAGTGCCTTCTCGGCATTGACGTTGTTGGGCATCTCGTAACTTCTTGCCTGGCAACAGGTTTCGCGGCGCTGGTGGAGTCTCTGCGAGACGTACTTCCTCGGACGATCCGGGAAAGGACTCGGGATTCTAAGGCATGCGGGGCAGACATGCCAGCGTTCGAGGGCGGAATTTCATGGCTGGCCAGATTGTCATTCTGGTCAAGCCTTTGACCATCTGCAGATGAAGCGGGTCACAGCCCCATCGCCACGCGCTGGACGTATTGGATCGCGCGCTGACAGTCGCCGACGCGGTCGTCGCCGGTGGTGCGGCGGACGGTGCCCCAGAATGAGAACCGCATTTCGTCGAGCAGGGCCAGTGTCTCGTCCCACTTGACCTGTCCTCGACCGAGGGGCACCTCGACGCCGACTCCATCCACATCTTGGCGGCCATCGCGGAACTGAATGTGCTGGACGTGTTCGTGCAAATCCCGGAGCGTGGCCACGGCATCGCGCCGGGACATCACGGTGCCTGCCGGGTCGTAGTCGATCGCCAGCAATCCCTCAGTCACCGCTTGGCAGACAGCGATCAACGTCTGAGACGCATCCTCGCTGGGCGTCACACACGGCACGACGCCAATGCGATTCCCCAGCCGGGCCAGATCGCGAAG
>JAYTWO010000468.1:0-2909 GCA_043743415.1 Planctomycetota bacterium | reverse complement strand
TGCGATACCCGAGCCAGACGAGGGAACCGATCACCAAGGCAGCCAGCGGCAGGACGAGAATGCGGTATCGACGCAAGGGAGAGGTCATGGAAGCAGAGGAGGCAGAGGTCATGGGGCACCGGTATGCGATTCTGACGCACGACCAGCCGTTCTTCCACTGGGATCTGCTGCTGGAGGCCGGGGCGGTCGCTAGGACATGGCGGCTGCTCGACGAACCGGGTCCGGGGCGAGAGGTGCGAACCGAACGGATCGGCGATCACCGGTTGTTGTACCTGAACTATGAGGGGCCGGTGAGCGGGAATCGCGGTCAGGTCACGCGCTGGGATCAGGGGACGTATCGGATCCTCGCCGAGTCCGGCCACCAACTCCTGGTGTTGCTGTCGGGGATGCGCGGGGAGTGGCAGCTGATGCTGGGGAAGTGATTCGGCCAGTGAGCGGTACGGCGCTCGCCCAAGGGCACTGACTTTAGCAACCCGACGCGTCAGCGAGGGCGAACGCTTGATGCGTACTGCGGGAGTGAGAGCCGCTTCGAGGGGCACTCACTGGCCGGTCTGGGCGCGATTTTCCTCGGTCTCAAGCAGAGCTTGTGACTGAGATGTAGAAGCATCTCTGTCGCTGAGTGACATCGGCGACGACCGGCGATTTCGGGGAAATCGCCGACAATCAATTCGCGGTCACGAGTTTCCGCTGGTAGTCCCGGAATGAGACCTTGACCGCCTCCTTGGCCCCGATCAGGCTTTCCCACTTCGTAATATGGCGCTTGTCCATCGCCTGCAACTGCCAGCTGAACTGGTGCTCGGCCTGCAAGCGGACATCGCCATCAGCTCGTATCCGCAGGTCGACGGTCAGCGGGATTCGCTGGCGATTGCGCAGGGCCGCATTGAGCGCCAATCGCGGTTCTGGCAGCATCGCCTCGGGGTGCAGAATGTGGTTCAACCGAGCGGCCCAGTCGGCGTAGGCCAGATACTTCCGGGCCGCTTCCGGGTCGGGACTCGATGCCGTTTTCACCTCGTAGACCATCTGCTCGCTGAGCATTCGCATCCGCTGGTCCTTGGCATCAAACCGCTCATCAAAGTGCGGGCGCAGCTGGAACCCCAGGGCGGCCACCTGCTTCTGGGCTGTTTCGGAACCATCCTGTTGAAGATCCGCCAGATACTCGTGCGACTTCGCTTCCGAGGACTTCATGAATTGATTCAGCTCCGTGATGGTCAGCTCCGCCACCCGGTAGTTGCCATCCAGGAAGACAAACCGGTCGTTCATCGGTTCGTACACGACGACCTCGCCGACATCCTCCATGTAGTCGTAGACCTTGCCCGCGTGGAACAGCGTCAAGCTGTGGCCGAGGGGTTTCCATTGGCCCGCTTCACCCATGCTGGAGACGGTGGTGTAGACCCGCATTTCCTGGGCAGAGAGCAGTCCGCACCAGGCAACGCCCGCCAGCAGAACCAGCAGCTTGAGAGAATGAACCATGGGGAGCGACCTCCGTGTCGCGGAGAGAACCGAGGGGGCGGTTCTCTCGATCGATCGAGTCTTCCGATTCCGCGTGACGTGACGACTGTGCGGCAAAGAGGGGCGGAAGCCCGAGGTGGGATACTGAGGGTAGCCCCGTCCGATCACGTGGCTCAAGACAGCTTCCGGGAATCCGGTCAAACCCCCGCTTGATCTTCTCCATTTCCCCGGTGAGAATTCCGAAATCGGCAGAATGTGCGACTTCCATCGGGTTTTCCCCGTATCATCGCACTCGGAGAGTTCGCTCTCCGTCGTCACCCAACGGCGAGCGGCCAGAGAGGAATTCCCAGCGATCAGCCGGAACGCGCTAGCGTCCGGTTTCAACCGTGGGCTAGCGCCCTGCGGCTGATTGGGAGATTCTCATCGGCCTCGCGCCTAACGGCCGGAGGACTGGCCCGTTTTGGTGTTTCCCGACCAGCGACTCCCCGGATAGGATCGCTCGGGCGAGCTCCCTCCTCTGTGCGGATCTGACGTGTCGAAACGACTGAATGGAAAAGTGGCTGTCATCACCGGGGTCAGTGACCGGGGGATTGGCGGCGCGATTGCCGAACGGCTGGCCGAAGACGGGGCGGCTGTGGTGGTCTTATGGATGGAGCGTCCCGACCGGTTGATCAATCGGTTGGAACGCCGCGGTCGTCCGTATGTCGAGACTCGCTGCGATGTCACCAATTCCGCATCGATTAAGGCGGCGGTCGATGCCTGTATGTCGGAATTCGGGCAGGTCGACATCCTGGTGAACAATGCCGGGATCGAGGACGTGCATCCGTTTGAGAACGGGCGGGATGAGGTCTGGGAACGCCTGCTGGATGTGAATCTGCTGGGCACGATGCGGATGATTCGCGGCGTACTCCCGTTCCTCACCGAGCCGGAAGGGGTGATCGTCAACATCTCGTCGGTACTCGGAATGGCGGGTTGCGCGGGGTTCGGGGCTTACTCCGCGACCAAGGCCGGGCTGATCGGCCTGACGCAATCGCTGGCAGCGGAACTGGCCCCGCGCCGCATGCGAGTGGTCGGTGTCGCCCCCGCGCTGGTCTTCACTCCCATGATGCAGCGACACGTCGCCGAGGGCGGAGCCGCACTGGAGGAGAGCCTCGACCAATCGCACCCGCTCGGCGTCGGAGCCGGTCGCGATGTGGCCGCAGCCGTGGCGTTCCTGGCCTCTCCCGAGGCCCGCTGGATTACCGGCACGACGCTGCCGCTGGGCTGGATGCCGAACTTTCCGTTGCCGTTTGGGCAAGCAGCACCGGCAGAAAATGCCGCCGCTCCACTGGCCGCGAAGTCGACCTCGCTGAATGAGAAGATTCTCCCGATGCGAAAAGAATCGGGCGATACGATTGAACCCGCGCTGCCAATCGCGGACAGTTAAGGCCCGTGGGATAGGCTTCCAGCCTGTCGTTGAT
>JAYTWO010000467.1:0-13802 GCA_043743415.1 Planctomycetota bacterium | reverse complement strand
GCGAGGTGGTCTTGTCGTAGGCCAGACAGGCCAGAACCAGCGGGTGCGAGAGCAGACCCGTGCGGGCCTGCTGCGGCAGCGAGACCGTCTGGAACGGAGCATCGGCGGGGAGGTCCGCTCCATACACCGCAGCCAGTCGCCCGTTGAGGTACACCTGATCCGAAGTCAGCAGCTCGCGGAAATCCCCGGACCGCTTCCACACGATGTCCTCGACGAACAGGTCGAGCGAGGTCCGCAGATCGGCCACCACTTCGGGGGTGAACTGCGGGAAGGCGTCCTTGTCTTTCGTCAACTCAGGATGGTGATCGAGCCGCAGCCAGTGTTGCACGAAGTCGTGGGTCTTGGCCCGCGCCTTGGGAGACTTGAGCATCCGCTCGGCCCAGTTGGCAATCTGCTCGCGGGACTTCAACTGGCCCTTACCCGCCGCTTCTCGCAACCGCTGATCGGGGATCGAATCCCACAGCGAGAAGGCCAGCCAACTGGCGACATCGTAGTCGTCGAACTCGCCGATGTTGACCTCGCGGTACAGGAACCTCGGGGATTGCAGCACCAGCGTGATCGTGCGACGGGTGGAGGTGTCGATGTCGGTTCCTTCGACGAAGTGGCGTTCGATGTAGAAGGCCCGATCCTCGTCATTGAGAGGCCGCCGAAACGCCCGCTCGGCGAACTTGCCACAGAACTCCTGCACCTTGCGCGAGCGGTCCCCGGCATCGGCCTTCGACTGGCTCAGGCGATCGAGATCGGTCACGACCGCAGCGGCGACTTCGAGGGCGGCCTGCGTCGTGGCGTCATACCACTCCTTGGAGACAGCACTGCCCCGCTCGTAGCCCCGGCTGCGGTCGTCGGGTGGGAAGGGGGTGTGAAGGACGAATGTGCGGGGGCTCCACTGGGGCGTGAGGCAGTGCTGGGGGATGACCTCCGTCGGGCGCAGCGGAGGCTTCCACTTCAGCCGGATGGAAGCGGTCTTTTCCTTGAACTTGAAGAACTCCAATCGCAGCCGGTACGCCCGACCGGCGAGCAGGCGGACCGATTCGCGATACTCGCGCTGGTCGCCGGAACGGACGGAGATGTCAATGAAGGGTTGCTGGCCCTCATTCAGAAACAGACGGGCTCCGTTCTCGGTCTCGACGATGAGTTCATAGAGGCCGGTCTCGGGGGGGAGTAGCGAGCCTTCCCACTGGATCGAGAACTCCTCCTTGCCGATGTCTTTGCCGGGTGAGTCCTCGCCGAACTGAAAGTCGACCTGCGGGTCGGTGCGTTCGATCATCCGCGACTCTTTGCGCTGCTTGCGCTCCTTGTAGTATTCGGCTTTGAGGCCCCGGTCCTCGCTCCATTCGCGTTCGCCCGAGAAACTCTCGATGAGGTCGGTGACGGCATTCTCGGACTGCTGCACCGTCAGATGGGAGAGTTCTACACGGGCGGGGCGGTTCCGCTCCTGGGCCAGGATGGAGTAGAACGCCTCGTGGATGTAGGCCGCGACCTTCTCGGCATCGGGTGCGGAACACTTCTCCGTCTTGTCCTCGGGCATCGTCTCGTGAATGAGTTGGGTCAGCTCTTTGAGCGACCGGTCTCCGACCAGCGGTGCCCCGACCTCATTCGTGCCTTCTCCCTTTGCCCCATGACAGCGGGCGCACTGTTGCGAGTAGATCTGCTCGCCGGTGAGGTCGGCTGCCCGCGTCCCGGAAGAGGTGAGCAGCAGGCACAGCATGGCCAGAGCCAAGCACAGGGAACGGCAGGGGCGGAACATGGCGGGACTCGGGGGGCAGGCGAATAGCGGGGATTAGATTGTAGCACGACGCTCCGCGTCGTGAGTGACGACGCGGAGCGTCGTACTACATTACCCAACCTGGAAGGCAAAGTGTTCCGCTTCATATACACTGACGGCATGACTGCCGCCCCCCCCTCACCGCCGGTGCTCTCCCTCGACGCGATCGAGGCGCTCGTCTATCGAGCCGAACCACGGGCGCTGTTCGTCGAGCCGCGCATCCTGCGGAGGGTTATCATTCAGGATCGCCGCATCCCGGGGCTGGGGCTGCGGGTGCCGCACTCCAAGGTCTATACGATCGAGCGCGAGCGGCTATTGATCATCGCCGACCGGTCAGAACTCGGTCTCTCTCCGGCCGAGGAATTGCCTCGGCGGATGATCTTGCTGGCGCGTCCGACCGATGATGAGGAGTTCGCCCGGCTGTCGAGCGCGGAGCGGCTGCATGCGTTCTGGCGGCTGACGTTTCACGGGCGCGTGCATGCGGAGGTCGAGCAGCTGATCGAAGATCAACAGCTGACCTCGGCCTTGATCACGGAGCGCATTCGGCGGATCGGGTCGGGTGAGTTCGCCGAAGTACGGCAGGTGCTGCTGAAGGATGAACTGCTGCTGCCTCCGCAGGATGATGAGGTGGCGTATGTTGAGTTCCTGGCGGTGGCTCTGGAGCTGAAATACTTCGCCCCGTGGGACCACCCGCTGTTCTTCCCGGCGATTCGGAACTGGGAGGTTTTGGAGCCGTTGTGGGCCGAGTTGCCGCATGCGGAGTGGTATCGCCAGACCCAGCCCGCGGGGGCTCCCGAGCGACTGATGCCTGCGGTGGTGGATGTGGTGCCGACGGAAGTGGTGCCGGTGGTCGCGACGGGATCTGACCGACTGGCTGTGCCACCGCTGTCGCTCGAATCGCCGATGTCGGAGATGCTCCTCGTCCGCGCGGAGAAGGCAGGCCATGTCGGCAACCAGGTCAAGGCGGCCATCTTGCGGATGCGGGTAGTCCAGACCGACTCGGCCTCAGTGGACATAAATCGCGCTGCCGCTGAGGCCGACTTGCGACAACTGGCTCAGCGATTGCAGCGAGTCTGGCGGCTCAGTGATGCCGAAATGGAGGCGTGGTGGCGTGCGTTGTGCCCGCTGCTCAACTTAGCAGCTGAGGGCTACCGCAGCCTCGAAGCCCGGATTCTGTATGACCTGCAAAAGGTTTGCGTGGCAAGCGAACGCGGGGTCTACCGGTTCAATGTTTGGGGCTGGGTCAAGTCGTTGGGCGGGGAGCCGCTGCGGCGGGAACTCCCGCTCTTGGAGACGGTGCAGAGTGCGAAGTATCTGCGTTCGACAGCCGACCGGGCCTCGTCGATCCGCATCTCGGCCAGCGACCGCAACCGCTTGATGGCCCTGATTGACGAGATGCAAACCCGCTCGGATCAGGAGCTGCGACAGACGGTGCGGCCCTTGATCGAGAAGACCTTCGATGATGTCGGGCTGGTGCCGCAGAACATCCCGGAGCGCGTGGCTCGCCGTAAAGTCATCGAAGGGTTGCTCGACCGGTTGGTCGAGCGCGGGTTCATCACGATGGGGGATGTCCGCGATGCCCTCTCACAGAGCAGCTTGAAGTTGCCGGATGTGTCGGGTCCGCTGGAACTGGCGTGGGGCGACCGCTTACTGCGGGCGGACCGGCAGTTGGCCAAGGTGTTGGATGGGGTCTATCGGCAGGGCGCGATCTATCTGCGCTCGTCGCAGCGGTTGAGTTCGCTGGCCTTTGGCACGGGAGTGGGTCGGTGGCTGGTGCGGCATGTGGTGTTGCCGTTCGGTGGGGCGTACCTGGCGCTGGCGGTGTTGATTCATTTTTGGGAGGGGTTCTTTGTGCCGCACCCGGTGGAGCCGGTGGCAGCGGGGGTGGCAGCAGTGGTACGCCCCGTGGATTCGGAGCAGTCCGCGACGAAGGCAGAACTCGCTCCTCCGCCTCCTTCCACAGGAGGCAGTCCGACCACGAGCGCAGCGATCTCGCCGCAGGCAGCCCAGATCCCGGCAGAGGCCAGCCCCGCCGGGGATTCCCTGGATGACCAACCCCCATTGATTGCCAACCCAATCGTTTCGGCACCCAGCCGGGAGGCCGCCCCCGAGGGGGCTGCTCGGAACCCGTCGAGCGTGGAACAGCTCGGAGACCGCGTGGGCGACGTGCTCAAGGATGCGGGCGAAGCGGCGGTGGGAGCACTCAAGAAGGGAACCAGCCACACCGCGAAGGACGCCGAGGCTGCCCGGGTGAAATCACACCCGCCTTCGTTTTATGCGGCATGGTTCGCCTTGGGTATCATGCTGTGGATACTGCTGGACCGGCCCCAATTCCGCCGCAGCCTGGTGAAGTTTTTCACGCGTCTGTGGGCGGCCTCACGCTGGCTGGTGTATGAGTTGCCGGTGTCGGTGATCGATTCCCCGCTCGTGCATCGCGTCCTGGACAGCCGAGGATTTGCGATCTTCAAGGGGTACGTCCTGCGGCCGCTGGTGGTGACTCTGGTCATCGTCGGGGCGTTTCGACTGCTCTTCCTGAACTCCCTGTATTGGCGGAACTGGGTCGACAGCTTTCTGGTGATGAATCTGTTTCTCAACTCGCCCGCTGGCCGATCCGTCGAGGAGCGGGTGCTGGACATCTGCGTGCGGGCGTGGCACGAGTTGCGGTTCCGCATTTTTGCCGTGATCTATCACTGGGTGATGGACCTGTTTCATGATGCCATGCAATGGATCGAGCAATCGCTGTACACCGTTGATGAATGGTTGCGGTTCCGAGCCGGAGATCCGGGGCGGTTTGTGCTGCTCAAGATTCTGATCGGTTCGGTCTGGTCGGTGGTGTCGTATGTCATCCGGTTCGTGATGACACTGCTCGTCGAGCCGCAGATCAACCCGATCAAGCACTTCCCGGTGGTGACGATCTCGCACAAGATTCTGCTGCCGTACACCTTTCACATGCGGGACTTGATTCACGGCTCGGTGGGTGAGGCCCGCATGGCCGAATCGACCGCCCTGGCCATCGCCAGCACGATCGTGATCCTGGCCCCCGGCGTCATCGGATTCCTGGTCTGGGAACTCAAGGAGAACTGGCAGCTCTACGTCGCCAACCGTCCGACGGGCATCCAACCCGTGCGAGTCGGCAGCCACGGCGAGTCGATCACCGCGCTGCTGCGCCCCGGCTTCCGCTCTGGGACGCTGGCCAAGCTCTACACCAAGCTGCGCAGTGCGCTGCGTCTCGAATCCGATCCGGGACACGGCCATCGCTCGACACGGCAGTTGGCCCACATTGACTCGGTGGTGCTGGCGGTGCGGCGATTCGTGGAGCGGGAGTTTTGCGTGTTGATAGCTGAGACGCGGCTGCTGGATGGTGCGACGATCTCGGTGGGCCGTTTGGAGCCAGCCACGAATCGGTTCGATCTGGAGCTGTGGAGTTCGCTGGCCCCGGAGCGACCACTGATCCTGCGGTGGGAGGATTTGAACGGCTGGTTGGCAGCGCGGGTTGTCGATCCGGGCTGGATGACGGAGTTACCGGAGAGGACGCGCAGTCGGCTGAACGTCGCGCTGACGGGGCTCTATAAACTGGCGGGAGTGGATCTGGTACGCGAGCAGGTGTTGTCCGCCGTGGGATCGACCCGCGATCCCGAACCGGGCCTGGAGTTGGAACACGAGGCGGTCCGGCTGATCTCGTCGCACCACGCTCCGGTCGTCTATCCGTTGCGAGCGGAGGGGAACTCCATCACTCCCGTGAGTCCCGATGGGACTCCCGCCGCCGACCGGCCCGTCGTCGAGCGAGGCCAACTCCTGTTCTGCGAGACGGATGTCATCTGGAGCGAATGGGTCCAGCAGTGGCCCGCCGCGGACCAAGCGACTCCTCCCCAGCGCGGGTTCCCGACCTGATTCGGGCCGACGGGTGAATTCAGACCACTTCACGGGTCAGGTTCGCACGCGTCTTGATAATCGCATCGATGTCTTCAACCTCTGCGTCACTCAGCCCGTCATAGAGATGCATCCAGTCGTCAATGCACTGAGCGGGACGATCGTCCGCCTGAGTTGTCTCCAGCACATTGAGGACGATGCGTTCGTGTCCGCGCAGCGACCGACCGATGAGCAACTCCGCTGCGGAACGCTCCCCAGCCTGCATTTAATCGACCTCGCGAGTGATCGTTTCCATGGCCTCATACGACCCTGGAATTCAATGCGAGGCGAGAGAACCCAGCGCACACTCCCTCGCTCGCTGTCGAGATGAACTGAGGCCCTTCAGGTTCTCGGTTGAGTTCAATCGCCTGGCGGCGTAAGTTTCGGAGAGGTGTGTTCGCCCTTCTCCGCGTGCCCTGCTGTTCTGGTCCCTGTCATGATCCTGCCGAGACTTCCTATGAATCGTGTACTGCTGACTGGACTGGTGATCGCGTCCCTCGCGGGGCAGGCTCCCTCGTCCGCTGCCGAGCCGCCGAAGTCGCTCGATCCGCGGGTCAAGATCGAGCTGTTCGCGGAGACGCCGCAGATCGTGACGCCGACCGGGATCGATGTAGACGAGTTGGGTCGCGTGTGGGCCATCGAGAGCAACACGCACTTCCCGCCCGAGGGGTACAAGGGGCTTCCCACCGATCGCGTGCTGGTCTTCACCGACAAAGACGGTGACGGCAAGGCCGATGACCCGACCGTCTTCGCCGACGGCTTCCGCCACGCCATGAGCATCGCCGTTCGGCCCCCGTGGATGGACATCGTCCAGCTCAATGAGCTGCAAGTGGCTGCCCCCGTTGGCACGACCCAAGTCTTCCTCGCCACTCGTCGCGACCTCCAATTGCTGGAGGACACCAACGGGGATGGCCAAGTCGATCGGCAGCATGTCCTGCTGAAGCTCGACACCAAGGGGGACTACCCCCACAACGGGCTGGCCGGGTTGGCGTTTGATTCGCTCGACAATGTGTATGTGGGGTTCGGCGAGAACCTTGGGGCGGACTACACGCTCACCGGTCGCGATGGGGTCACGCTGAAGGGCGGCGGCGAAGGGGGCAACGTCTATCGGTTTCGACCCGATGGGACCGGCCTCGAACTCTGGTCCACCGGGTACTGGAACCCGCATGCCTCGTGCGTCGATGCCCTCGGTCATCTGTTCACCGTCGACAACGATCCCGATAGCCGACCGCCGTGTCGGTTGATGCACTCGGTACGCGGCGGCGACTTCGGCTATCGCTTCAGCATCGGTCGCAAGGGGCTGCACCCGTTCACCTCGTGGAACGGGGAGATCGCGGGGAAGCTGCCGATGACTGCCGGGACCGGCGAGGCCCCCAGCGGGATTCTGGCCTATGAGAGTGCGGGTCTGCCGGAGGAGTACATCGGCGATCTGCTTGGTGGAAGTTGGGGCGATCACCGCATCGACCGGTTCCGCCTCAAGCCGAAGGGGGCCAGCTACGAGTCAGTCGCTGAGCCGCTGATCGTCGGCAGTGAAGAGTTCCGACCGGTCGGGATCGCGACCGGTCCCGATGGGTCGCTGTACATCACCGACTGGGTGCTGCGCGAGTACAAGGTCCACGGGCGCGGTCGCCTGTGGCGGATTTCCAACGTCGATCCGAAGGCGCACACGCCGCTCGATCTGGCCCCGATTCGCAAGCTCGACGACCAGAAGCAATTGCTGGAGCACATCAAGTCCCCCAAGCTGGCCGAACGCCGTGTGGCCGCTCGGCGCTTGGCAGGTCTGGCGATCCGACCGTTGATCGCGCTCGCCCAAGATGCGAACGCCTCGACCCGTGCCAAGTACGAAGCGGTCTCAGCCCTCATCCCGCACAAGGGACTCGACCACGAACGCCAACTCGTGCAATACGCCACAGCCCAGGTCGCCCCCTACGACGCGGCGCAGACGCTGTATCTGGAAACATATGACCAAGTGCCATCGATTCCCAAGCTGATGGGAATCCTGGCAGCTCCCGAGGGGAACGACCCGCACTACATCCTGGGGGCGATGCGGGCCTTGTCGCCGCTGATTCGGAGCCTGGGGTCGACGCAACCGAAAGCCGCGGTGACGATCCTCAACAAGGCGGCGAATGTGAACGACCCGTTCGTGTTTGCGGAGTTGGTGCATCAGTTGCAGGAGGCGCTCAACAGCGAACAGATGCTGAAGGCTCTGGCCTCCAAGGCGGGTCTGGAGCCTCGGCTGCGGCAGGCTCTGGTCCTCGCAGCTGCCGGGAAAGTCCTCACCCCCAGCCCTTCCACCGGGGGGAGAGGGGAGCCGGAGGGGTTTGCGGCGATCGCAGCGTTGGGTCTAGCCGACGCGGATGCAGCGGTGCGACGGTCAACGGTGCAAGCCGTCGCCGAACTCAATCTGACTGCCCTCAAGCCCGAGGTCGAGAAGCTTCTCACCGCCGACCCGATGACCGAAGAGCTGTTCCTCGCCACGCTGGCTGCGCTGGAAATGCTCGACGGCAAATCACCGACCGAGTTCGACAAGACCCCCGCTGCAAAGTACGTCCTGCCGCTGCTGAAGACGAGCCTCGACCAGCCGGGCGTGGCGATCCAGGCGATTCGCTTATCGAACCCCAAGGACTCGCCGGAGGTGGCGACGCTGCTGGCTTCCGTCGTGACCGGCCAGCATCCGCTGGCCATCCAGCAAGAGGCAATCCGCACGCTGGCGACCTCGCCGACGGCGGGGACGATCGCGATGCTGAAGGGTGTCGCGGACGATGCGAAGGCGGATGAGTCGCTCCGACAATGGGCCTTCCTCGGGCTGGCCAATCAGTCCTCCATCGAGACGCAGTGGTGGCTAAATCACTGGAAGACATCGGCAGGGACCGAGTTGCGCGAGATCATCCTGCAGTCACTGAAGTCGCGTGTGACCGAGGAACCGGTTCAAGCCGTCTTTGCCAGCATTTCGCCAGCGTATCGCCCCACGACGACCGCCGAGTGGAAGGAGGCAGCTGCGAAGTCCAATCCGGAGGATGCGTCCTCTGTCGCTCGCGGCTTACTAATCTTCTCGCACCCCAACGGCCCCGGCTGCATCAAGTGCCACCGGCTGGAAGGCCGCGGCGGGTTGATTGGTCCGGACCTGTCGCGGGTGGGGGCGACGTTCAGTGCCCACAAGCTGGTCGAGTCGATCCTCGAACCGAGCAAGGAGGTCTCCCCGCAGTTCACGACTTGGGCCATGACGACCCTGGAAGGCAAGGTCCATACCGGGATGCTGGTCTTTGAGAACGAAGGCAAAACCATCCTCGGCACCGCCGAAGGAACGATCCTCGAATTCCAGACCGCCGATGTCGAGAACCGCGCCCCGCAGAAGACCTCGGTGATGCCCGAGAAGCTGGTGGACCGGCTGAGCCAGCAGGAGTGGGTCGATCTGCTTGCGTTCCTGCGGTCGCGGAAGTAGGACGGCCTTTCCAGGCCGTCCTGGCTTTCCAGGAGCGTCGCGAGGAGAGAATGGAAACGGTTTGGGGTTCCCCGACGGGGCGGTGTTGGGAAGTTGTGGGTCGCGCGGGGACGGGCTGGAAAGCCCGTCCTACGGAGTGTTGTGTCTCTGGAACAGGAGCAGTCATGATGTCCAAGAAGAAAACCCCATTCGGCGGTCTCCCGGCACGTTATCGGTGCTTTCTGAATCCGTACCCGGACCTGCGGTTCACCAAGTGCCCCCGCTGCGACAAGGGAACCTATCCCCGGAAGTTCGCGCTGGTGTTCCTTTTCAAAGAGGGCCAAACGCCCGTCACCCTGGGCGTGACCTGCAAGTATTGCCCGACGTGTGAAACCATCATCGTGCATCAGGATGTCATCGAGCCATTTCTGGACCAGGTGTTCCACGAGACGGATCCCACCATCCTGGAGAAGTTTTACTTCATCGTCGGCACCGTTGAACTGGCGTACTGGAACCGCATCAAAGATCAATCGCTCGCCTTGGAGGAGCTTCGCCCTCGGATCGCCGACATCAAGGAGCATCTGCACTATACGTATCAGCCCGCGGGTTGGTATCGCAACGACGAGTGAGGCGAACGGTCAGACTTGTCTGAACCGTGGGATAGGCTTCCAGCCTGTTTTGTGGCTGAAGCTGACAGGCTGGAAGCCTACCCCACGGTCAGCATTCTCTGATCGCTTGCTCTTGCATCCAATCGAATACCCCGTATGGTTACGTCAACCGTCGGCATACCTTCAGTGTGCCTGCACTGACCTGCTGCTCATGACGAAAGTGAAGGATTCATGCGTCTGATTCCACTGGCTGTCGTATTGACTGTGTTCTGCCTGGCTCCGATGGCGTGTTTCGCCGGGGAGGCGGACCTCGCGATCCCGGACTTCAAACTCACAACATTCACGATCGCGGGGAATCAGATCACCGCGTTCAACCTGCTCCTGGGTGGAGCGGGAATGATCTGCTTCACGCTGGGGATCAGCCTCTATCTGCGACATGAGGTCGCCAAGCAACCGGCACACCAGTCGATGCTCGATGTGGCCGACATCATCTTTGTCACCTGCAAGACTTATCTGATGCAGCAGGCCAAATTCCTGCTGATGCTGTTCGCGTTAATTGCGGCGGCGATGACGTACTACTTCATGGGGCTGGAGCATAAGTCGATCGAGACAGTGTTGCAGGTGCTGCTGTTCTCGGTCGTGGGGATGGCGGGGTCGTACTGGGTGGCCTACTACGGGATTCGGATCAACACCTATGCCAACGCCCGGACGGCGTTCGCCTCACTCAAGGGCGAGGCGTGGCCGGTGGTCAACATCCCGCTGATGTCCGGGATGTCGATCGGGCTGTTTTTGATCTCACTCGAACTGGTGATGATGGTCGTGATCCTGCTGTTCGTGCCCAAGGAGATCGCGGGGATCTGCTTCCTCGGCTTCGCGATTGGTGAGTCACTCGGGGCCTCGGTCCTGCGCATCGCGGGAGGCATCTTCACCAAGATCGCCGACATCGGCTCCGACCTGATGAAGATCGTCTTCAATGTCAAGGAAGACGACCCCCGCAACCCCGGGGTGATCGCCGACTGCGTGGGAGACAACGCCGGAGACTCCGTGGGCCCCACAGCCGACGGCTTCGAGACCTATGGCGTGACCGGGGTCGCCCTCATTAGCTTCATCACGCTGGCGGTGACCCCCAAGACTGCAGGGGTTGAATACCTCGATATCCAGGTGAAGCTGATCGCCTGGATCTTCGCCATGCGGTTCCTGATGGACTTCATGTCGGGAGTCTCGTACTTCATCAATCAAGCGATCTCCAAAGCCAAGTACAAGGGCCTGAAGGAGTTCAATTTCGAGGAGCCTCTGACCCGCCTGATCTGGATTGCGTCGATCCTGTGCATCACGACTTCGTTCGGAATGAGCTGGTTGCTGATTGGCGATCTGTCCGTGGTACGAGAAGCTGGACTGCTGGGGGCCAACGCAGTTGCCAAGTCCGACACGACCCTCCTCCCTGAACTCTGGTGGCAACTCGCCTCGATCATCAGCTGCGGCACGCTGGCCGCCGTGTTGATCCCGGAGTTCACGAAGGTCTTCACCAGCTCGCACTCGATCCACGTGAAAGAAATCGTGACCGCTTCGCGCGAGGGCGGGGCCTCGCTGACGATCCTGTCGGGGCTGGTGGCCGGGAACTTCAGTGCCTTCTGGAATGGGATGTTGATCGCCGGGCTGATGACCATCGCGTACTTCGTGAGCATGCTTGGCCTCGGCGAATTGATGGGGGCGCATGCCTCGGTCTTCGCGTTCGGACTGGTGGCGTTCGGCTTCCTGTGCATGGGGCCAGTCAACATCGCCGTCGACAGTTATGGCCCGGTGACCGACAACGCCCAGTCGGTGTTTGAACTCGCCCAGACCGAGCACATCCCCGGGATCAGTGCTGAGATCGAGCGCGACTTCGGCTTCACGCCCGACTTCGAGCGCGGCAAGCACCTCCTCGAAGCCAACGACTCGGCGGGCAATACCTTCAAGGCCACCGCCAAACCGGTCCTCATCGGCACAGCTGTGGTCGGGGCCACGACGATGATCTTCTCGATCATCCTATTGCTGGAGCGCGAGGGGCTGCTGCATCTGAGCCTGACGGATGCCCCGGTACTCCTGGGGTTCATCTGTGGCGGGTCGGTGATCTACTGGTTCTGTGGGGCGTCGATGCAGGCCGTGACGACCGGGGCATATCGCGCGGTCGAGTACATCAAGCAGAACATGGACCTGACCAAGAAGGCGGCCGATCTGGAGGACTCGAAGACGGTCGTCCGCATCTGCACCGAGTATGCCCAGGCGGGGATGTGGAACATCTTCATCGCGCTGATGTCGTTCACGCTGGCGTTCGCGTTCTTTGACCCAAACTTCTTCGTGGCGTACCTGATCTCGATCGCCGTGTTCGGTCTGTTCCAGGCGATCTACATGGCCAACGCCGGGGGAGCCTGGGACAACGCCAAGAAGCTGGTGGAGGTCGACCTCCGCGAGAAGGGCACCCCGCTGCACGCCGCCACCGTGATCGGCGACACCGTGGGCGACCCGTTCAAGGACACCAGCTCGGTGGCCCTGAACCCGATCATCAAGTTCTCGACGCTGTTCGGGCTGCTCGCCGTCGAGATCGCCGTGACGAAGCGTCAGGAAGCCCTCGCCGCCAACGCCACCAACTTCACTCCCTACTTCGGGGCCGTGCTGCTGCTGGTGGCCTTCGTCTTCGTCTGGCGGTCGTTCTACGCCATGCGGATCCCGGAGAAGATCTGAGGGTGGAAGCAGTCGGCTTTCAGCCAGCAGTGATCCAGAAAGCCCAAGAGTGGCCACCCTTGGGCTTTTTTCATCGCCGACTCGTGGTCAGCGAAAACCTCGACAGAAACCAAGGCAGCTGGCCACCCGACCTGGCCCGGCCACGCCTCCGCGCGGAGGGGGGCGACGTTTGAGGAGCCGGGGAAGCATCCGGGGTAGGGACCGAGCCAGAACGGTTTCATCAGACAAGCTTCGTGGAGTGAGAGTCGTTCACTCGGCATCATCAGGCGAGTGACTTGTGGCCGGAATCAGACGTGGCCAGATCAGCCTTACGAGACAGTCTTCTGGATAGCATTCCAGCATGAACTCCAGAACTCCGTCTTGTGTCACAATCCAGAGGTGAGTCCCACGCGCCTCCGCTGTCCGTGCCAGCCAGGATTCGAGGTCGCGACGCTGAATCGAGGTCTCGAACGCCGACATCGCTCGACGAAGCCCCGGAGCGGACTCCCAGAGCCGCTCGAACTCTGTTTCATAGGCTTGAGTACATCTGCTCATCCACCAAGTGGTTGGCATCTTCGTACTCCGTTCCCGTCACGACTTGATACATGCAATCCACTACCCTGGAATCGGATATTTCACTTTCAGTCGATGCACGAGATCCGAAAGAGTTCCCCCGTCACCGGATGCCCGCGAGCGGGTCAAGACCTCGATCACTTCGGCATCGGTCCACCCCTCCTGAACCGTGGTCAGGTGGCGTCCGGAGCGGTCAAGAATTTCCACGGGCTCCTGGGCCTCGGTCAGCAGACGCTGCTGTTCTTCGGTGAGGATCATCTGGATCATGGCGACACCGTGTTGGAGGCTGGGGACCGAGTTCGTTCGGGGATGTTGTTCCGCTCCATGATACGGGCGCTGCTCTACCGAGTGAATCCCATATCCGTAGCACTCTCGGGCAATCCGGTTTGTGAACACTTCGAGGATCCTACAACTCCCCCGCCCACTCCTGCAACGTCTTCACCTGCGGGGCGGGGTTCGTGTCGAGGAATTCGATGGCCAGGACCATGGCCAGGCAGCCGGGGAGAGTGGTCACGCAGGGGACGCCGCTGGTGACGGCAACGGCGCGGATTTTTCCTTCGTCGGTTCTGGCCCCCTTGCCGCTGGGGGTGTTGAAAATCAGTTGCACATCGCCGTTGGCCATGTAGTCCAGCAGGTTCGGGCGGCCTTCTTGCAGCTTGCGGACGGTCTCAACGGCGAGGCCCGCAGCTTGCAGGACTTTGGCGGTGCCAGCTGTGGCGAGGATCTTGAAGCCGAGGTCAATCAGGCGACCGGCGGAGGCGACGATCAGTTGCTTGTGGCCGTGGGCCATGCTGATGAAGACGTTGCCGCTGCTGGGGATGTTGGT
>JAYTWO010000466.1:0-21381 GCA_043743415.1 Planctomycetota bacterium | reverse complement strand
GATCCCCTCCGGATTGGCGTCCCACTGCGGGTTCTCGATCCCGAGGGGGTCAAACAGTCGGGGCTTCAAGTACTCGACCACGGTCTGGCCGGTCGTCTTCTGGACAATGGCCGAGAGCATGAACGTCGCGGGGGTGTTGTACTGGAAGTGAGCCCCCGGCTTGTGCGGCACGGGGTGATTGAGGAACGTCTTGACCCACGTCTGGTCGGTGATCTCCTTGACCTTCGCCTCGTCCTGATGCCCGGTCGACATCGTCAGCAGGTCGCGGACCCGCATCGCCTTCAGCTTGTCGGAGGGAGTCGCCGGAGCGTCCTCGGGAAAGAACTTCAGCACCGGGTCATCAATGCTGAACTTCCCCTCCGCCACCGCCATGCCGACCGCCGTTGACGTAAAACTCTTGCTCAGCGACCAGAGGACATGCGGCTTCTCGGCGGACTCGGGCCTCCACCACCCTTCGGCGACGACTTGCCCATGCCGCACCAGCATGAAGCTGTGCAGCGTGTGGACCTTCTGGTCGGCGGCTTCGACGAACTTGCGAATCTGGGAGGAGGAGACGCCTTGGGATTCGGGGGTGCTGCGCGGGAGAGAGAGTTTTTCGGCGTGGGTCGAGGTGGAGGTCCAGTTGCTCAGTAGGAGAACTGTGAAGAGAACGAAGCGGGGCATGTGTCACCTGGGATCAGAATCGGAGTCGGCGTGAACATTGTGGAGAAAACGGATGACGCTGGGTCGCGTCTTGATGATTGAGTTGTGGGAGTCGCAAGGCTTCAGACGGCAGAACTCTTACGAGTTCTGCTACCAGAACTGAGATTCCGCGCTGGTGAGGGCTTCTCTTCGGGGGTAGACTAACAGCGTTCCCTTCGAATGTCTTCGGTTCCGTGTCCTGTCCCTGTGTCGATGAGCAACTGGATCTCCAAAGCCACGAAAGCCTTCAAGGGGGACGACGCGTCGTCTGCTCAGACGTTCGAGTTATGGTGCGACTGCGGGCAGAAACATTCCGGAGTGCGGCGGGCCAAGTGGCAGCGGATCGTCTGCCGGGCCTGCGGTGGGTCGCTGTTTGTGTTGCAGCGTGATCCGTATCCGCCTCCCAAAGAGAGGCCGGAACCGCGAGTCTCCCGCTCTCTGGAAGACGCTGCGGTCGAGGAAGCGGCGGAAGCGGGAACAGCGGCGACCGTCGACGAATACGACATCCCCGCCCCCCCGCCCCGCGAAACGCCGCGCCCGAAACCGCTGCCCGCCGTCATCGAGAGCCGCCCGAAGCGAACGCTGCCCCCGGTCGTGGCCGCCCCGTCGCTGGCCCCCCGCAAGTCCTCTGGCGGGTTCTGGAAGCCGTTCCGCGTCATCATGGTCGTCATCGCGCTGCTGGGTCTGGTCACGGGCTTCCTGATGTATCGGTCGTCCCAGCGAAGTGCTGCGGAACGGGCGCTGAAGGACTCCATCGACAAGATCAAGGACGCCATCCTCCGCGGCGAATGGGTCGAGGCCCGCAACCAACTCGGCGCAGCCGTCACAGCGGTCGATCGACTCGGTCGCGATGACGAAGACGCCCAGCGCTATCGCCAACAACTGCGCGAGACGACGGCGATGACCAGTCTGCTGTCGCAACCGCTGAGCGACCTGCTCACCGAGGCCGACAAGGCCGAGGCCGCAGGCGAGAAGGATCTCGCCACGTTCCAGTACAAGGTCCAGGGGCAGTGGCTGTTCATTGAGGGCCAGGCCGAGCCGCTGCTGAGTGCCAAGAAGAGTTCGCGGGTGCAGTACCGGATTCCGCTGCCGCTGCTGGTTGGATCAACCAACATGCCAGCGGAGGTGGTGGTGGTGTCGGCGGAGATGTCCCGCTGGATGGCGAAGTCGGAATCAGAGTCGGTGGTCGTGGCGGTCCAGGTCCAGTCGATCCAGTTGAGCGAGGACAAGTCGACCTGGCAGATTCTCACGGAGCCAGAATCGGCTGTGCTGTGGGCCTATCGACAGACGTATCTGGGGATCGGTTACACCGCCGAGGAGGCCGATGCCGTGGCCACCACTCTGGCGAGTCAGGCCAAAAGTCTGGGAGTGAAAGATGACGCCAAGCCGGAATGATGCATGGGACTGCGGGCGTGTCGCCTTTCGCTCCACCCGTATTGTCGCCTTTCGCTCCACGAAAGGACATGCTTCCGCGGAGCGAAAGACGACACTCCGGTCGGCACGGTGGCTGTACGTCCTGGTTGCTTGGGCCTGCCTCACCTGGACATCGGTCGTGCGGGCCGAGACGACTCAAACGGTCGAGGAGTTCGTGGCACTGAAGTCCAAATGGTCCTCCATGCTGGACACGACACTCCAGATCGAAGGCCGCTACTCCATCTTTGCACCGTCGCAACTCCGCATGGAGAAGTGCGATCTGGAGTTCGTCCTCGCGCGGTCATTTCCCAAGCCAGCTGGGGACTCCAAAACGATCGTCATCAAAGGGCGGATCGAGAAGCGGGATACCAAACTCGTGTTCGTCGTCAGTGACCTGCTCCCGCAGCCCAGCGATGCCGAATTCTTTCGAGGACTGCGGGGCAAAGTCCCGTCGAACAAGCCCGCCGAGTGGTACAAGCTGGCTGACTGGGGTTTCCATCGGGCGAAGTATTACAACGATGACGAACTCAAGAAGGAAGCGGTCGATGCCTACCGTCAGGGGGTGCTGGCCGAGTACCGCGCCCTGAGTCCGGCGACACCGGCTGCACTCCGCACTCTGGCCGGGAAGCTCTCGACCAGGGGAGCCGATCCGGCCCTGCAGTTGGAGTTCCGGCATGAAGCGTTCTGGGCCGACTTCCACGCACTCCGCAAGGACAACTGGGGGGGCGATGGCGAGTTGATGACCGAACTCGCCCGGCAGATTCCCGGCACCGATCAACTGTTGACTGCGGAAGACGAACCGGCCCGAGTGTTGTACCTCAAATCGCCGCTGGTCGTTTTCAAAGACGGCGATGCCGAACAGCGGAAGAAGTACGCCCGCATGTTCTATGTGGAGATTCTGAAGAATCGCATCCTGCGGGATGTCGCTGCGGACGGCAAGAATGGATACTCGATTGCCTCGCGGATCGAATTCCAGTTGCCGGAGTATGCCTCACTCGGGCCGGAGTACCGGTTGAAAGAGCAGGCGTACCACCTCGGTCGCGTGGGGGCATTGACCCGCAAGGAGATGAGCGAACTGGTCGCCAAGTTTGAGCTGCTGGAAGTCCCGGAGTTCCTGCAACAGCTCAAGACGCGCTGGCTGGCCGAGAAAGAAAGACTGGTCGACCCCAAAAACGCGGCCGCCCTCGTGGATGTCGGAGACGACTATCTGATCATCCTCGACGATCCAAAGGCAGCGATTCGGTTCTATCAGAAGGCCTACGCCGTCTCTCCCAGCACGCAAGCGATCTCCGACTGGCTCACCGAACAGGGACAGGTCCTGCACCGTGGGGAATGGATTCCCAAAGAAAATGCCCCACCGATTCCCGACGACCCCATCGCCGCCGCCGTGCGCGATGGGCAGGTCCGCGAGGGCATGACCGCGGAGCAGGTCAAATCCGCCCTGGGAGTGGAACCGACGCGGAAGACCCGGATCGCCACCAGCGGACACGTTCAGGAGTGGTGGCTGTTCGATGAACACGGCCTGTCGATCCAGTTCACCCGCCGCCGGCGCCCGGAGGCATCCCTGGTCACCAAGGTCATGACGCTGACCGCCAAGGCCCGACCGGCGAAGATCGTGCCCGAGAAACCGGTGGGGGCCGAAGGGTTCTGATTCGAGCGGTCGGACTTCGCGTACCGGCCAGACTTCGGAAGTCTTCGGAGACTTCGGAAGTCTGGCCGGTAAGATTCCACTGGCCAAAGACGTTGAGCCGCAATTCCCACGGCCTGTTCGAATTCAAGGGTGGTGTGATTTATGGATGCACAGTTCTGGGCTCTGGCTCTCGCAGCTCTGGGCTTCTGCCTGATCATCGCGGAGTTCTTCGTGCCATCGGGCGGGTTGATCGCCCTGTCGTGCGCGGGTTCGTTTGTTGGCTCCATCATGTGCGCCCATGCGGCGTGGTATCAGCACTCCCCGAAGATATTCTGGTCGTTCAGCCTGGGGCTGGGAGTGCTGATCCCCAGCTTTCTGGTGTTCTTTCTGCGCACCTTGGAGCAAACCTCTCTGGGCAAGAATATCTTATTGCCCAAGACCGATCCCGACGATGTGGTGCCGTACAAGGACGAGGCAGCCGCCCTGGAGCGTCTGATGGGGCGGGTCGGCACCACCGTCACGCCGATGAATCCCGGGGGGATGGTTCGCGTCGAGAACGAGCGGCTGCATGCGACCACGGAAGGAATGCTGATGCAGTTGGGCGACCCCATCGAGGTCATTGGCATCCAGGGGAACCGGGTGATCGTCCGGCGCGCGAAACCCGGAGCGCTGGCCTCGCTGAGTCAGCCGACGATGAAGGTAGACGCCCACCCCCCGACCGCAGGCAGTCCGGCGAATCCAGAGCGCCTTGACTTCGATGTCCCCCAGGATTAAACAGAGTGGGAACGGCTTCCAGCCTGTCGTTCGTCGAAGCTGATGACAGGCTGGAAACCTATCCCACGGTCCAGTTTCTGAGCGACCCACCTGGAGAACAACATGCGATTGAACACTCTTTTGGCCGCAGATGGCGATGCCAGCAATATTGTCATTGCGATCGTGGCGTTTGCGGCGTTCATGTTCCTGATGGTTCTGCTGGTCTTGGCGAGGTTCTTCAATCTGTGGATTCAATGCAAGTTCACAGGTGTGGGCATCTCGATGGGCAAGCTCATCATGATGTCGATTCGCAAGGTGAATCCCAGCATGATGGTCCGCTGTAAGATCATGGCAGTGCAGGCCGGTCTGCCCGATATCCCGACCCAGGCTCTGGAGGCGCACTTCCTCTCCGGCGGCAACGTCCCGAACGTGATCCGCGCCCTGGTGGCGGCACACCGGGCCGGGATCGACATGGAGTGGCAGGATGCCCAGGCCATCGACCTCGCCGGGCGCGATGTCCTCGACGCCGTCCGCACCAGCGTCAACCCCCGCGTGATCGACTGCCCCGACGCTCGCCAGCCCAACGCCACGCTCGATGCCGTGGCCGGGGACGGCATCCAGCTCAAGGCCCGAGCCCGCGTGACCGTCCGCACCAACATCAAGCAGCTCATCGGCGGAGCCACCGAAGAGACGATCATCGCTCGCGTGGGACAGGGAATCGTGCGGGCCATCGGCTCGACCGCCTCCTACAAAATCGTGCTCTCGAACCCGGAGTTGATTTCGCAGACGGTGCTGAACGAAGGGCTCGAGGCACAAACCTCGTTCGAGATCGTCTCCATCGACATCGCCGACATTGATGTCGGTGAGAACATCGGAGCACGGTTGCAAGCCGACCGGGCCGAGGCCGATGTGCGGATCTATCAAGCCCATGCCGAAGAACGCCGCGCGGCCGCAGCCGCTCGCGAGCAGGAGATGGTGGCCTTGACCCAGGAGAACCGGGCCCAGGTGGTTCTGGCCGAAGCCACGGTGCCGATGTCGATTGCCAGCGCATTTCGCAGTGGCCGATTGGGCTTGATGGATTACTATGAACTGAAGAATGTGCAGGCCGACACCAAGATGCGGTCGACCATCGCCGGGATCAAGGACGATTCGATGGCCTGATGCCTGCGGGATAGGCTTCCAGCCTGTCATCCTCACGCCCGTCGCAGAGGTCGTCAGACTTCTGCCGTCCGGTTCTCGCCTCACTGAGTGGGAGATTCCCCATGCCACAATTCCTCCTCCTCGCTGTCAATCCTGATGTCGTCATCGGCACGCTGTTCGCGCTGATTTCCATCGGGGCCGCCATCGTCAACGCGATGAGCAGCAAGAAAGAACCGCCGAGGAAGAACCCCGCTGGGCGACCGAAGGATGCGCGCGTCCGGCAGGAGATCGAGGCGTTCCTGGAACAGCAGAGCGGAGGCCGCAAGCCTCCGCCGGTGGAACTGGGACCAGATGACATTGAGTTGGTGGAAGAGCCGCGTCGCCGTCCCAGCCCGGTGGTCAAGCCGACTAAGAAACCGAAGTCGACTCAGAGGCAGGTCGCTCAGGCCCCCCGTGCGGTCGCACCTCCGAAGCCGCCCGTACGCCCCGTCCCTCGCGCCTCAGCTCTGCCGACCCAAGTCACTAAGCGCGGCGAAAGCCCGGTGGGGTCGACCGATTTGGGAGGTGGCCTGCGGGAGCATGTGAAGGCCGCCATGGCTGAGCGGGTCGCCGTGCAGGCCCAGCGTGACCTGCCGCATCTGGCCTCCACGATAGGGCAGAAGATCCGGGAAGACCTCGGGGCTCCAGATACCAAGACGTTCTCCGTATCGGGCAAGACCGACGCCGTTCGATCGGGGGCCTCGCCGTTGGTGTTGATGTTGCAAAATCCCAAGACTGCCCGTCAAGCTGTCCTGATGTCTGAAATCATGGGACGCCCCAAGGCCCTCCGCAAGTAACGACCGTGGCATCTTTGAGTGTCGTCTTTCGCTCCGCGAAAGAACGCCCTTTTGCGGGGAGCGAAAGGCGACTCTCGCCTCCCAAGTAACCCCCCATGGCCAGCCAGGAACCGAGCATACTGCTTCTCGCCGGGCGACTGGAGGTCCGGGGCCGCACCTCGCAATTGCTGCATCTGGCCCGCCGACTCCCCGAACAGGGACTCAAAGTCCAACTGCTCTGCCCCGATGCCTCACGCCTGGGCCGCGAGTTGACGCAAGGCATTCCAGTTCGCGAAGCCCCCTCGCTCGAGTGGCCACTGCTGCATCGGGCGGCGTGGTACTGGCTGCTGTGGGAGCTGGACGACAGCCCCCCCGACCTGATCCACATCTATCAGCGGCGGATGCTGCCGTTTGGTACTTGGCTGGCTCGTCAACTGCGGCGACCGTATGTGGTCACGTTTCACGACTTTATGCGACCGGGCGAGAAGCTGGTGATCGATCAAGTGCTCTGCCGTAGATACCTGGCCGTCAGTGAACCGATCCGGGACCAACTGCTCGCGGAGCCTCGCTACCCGGATGAGTTGATCGAGGTCATTCATAGCGGTGTCGATACAGAGTTCGCGTTCGAGGCCCCCGAATTGCTGGTCCCCGGTCGAGCCCCCGTCATCGGCACAGCCGGGCCACTGGAGGCCGACAAGGGGCACGATGTCTTCATCCGAGCCACGCCGCTGATCCTGCAAGACTGTCCCACCGCTCAGTTCGTCATCGCCGGAACCGGTCCCGAGGAACCCCGACTCCGGCAGTTGGTCCGCGACCTGAAGATGTCCGAGTACGTCACGTTCGTGTCGGGCATGGCCGACCTGTCGGTCTCGATCGAGGCCATGGATATCTTTGTCCTCCCCTCTCTGCGGCAGGGGCTCGGCACCATCATGCTCGAAGCCATGGCCCGCAGCCGCCCGGTGATCGCCACCCAGTCCGGCGGTGTGTACCAGATCGTGCGTGAGGGGGTGACCGGCCTGCTGGTTCCCCCGTCGGACAGCGACGCCCTCGCCCGGCGGATCATCGATCTGCTTCACCATCCCGAGCAGGCCCGCCAATTGGGACAAGCCGCTCGTGAGCATGTGCGAAAAGTATTCCGCGTTGAGGAAATGGTCGAAAAGACCGCCGCGATGTACCGGGCCGTGCTGGGGGAGATGCCGTCTCCCAAAGATGTGGATGCGTGAGACCAAAGCCCACCGGTTGCAACCGGTGGGCTTTCCACTTTCCAGTAACTACTCCCTCGGCACCAGCAACTCCGGCTTGTCCAGCACCAAATAGTGCCCGTGATCGGCGGTGACGATCAGCAGGGATTCGTCCCAGTTGCTGTGCGTCTCGACCCAGTCGGTGATGACCTTCACGGCCTCATCCCCACTCACGACAGCTCCAATCGAGTTGTCGATGTTGTTGTCGTGGTTGGCCCAGTCGACATCACCCGCCTCGACCATCAGCCAGAACCCTTTCTCCCTTTTTTCAAGGACCGTCAAGGCAGCGGTGGTCATGTCGGCCAGCGTGGGGTTCTCGGAGAGGTCGGCGGGGGTGTAGGTCTCGGCCCTTTTGAGTCTCCCGAGGGTGGGCGTGAAGTCCCCGTCGGCGGTGCGGAAGGGCAAGTGACCGTTTGGTCCACCAAAGAAGCCGAGGAGTCGCTCGTGCTTGTCGGCAGCGAGCTGAGCCTGCCCTTGCAGGAGTTCGCGGCCGTTTTGGTTTTTGGTGTGGAGAGCGACGCGGTACTGGCCTCCGTTCGCGAGATCAATCGTTGCCAGATCGGCATCGGTCAGGTACGAGTTTCCGGCCACGAAGTTGTCTCCCTGAGCATCCGCCAAGGGAGCCTTGATTCGCTTCTGGCCGAACCCCGCTCCGAGCAACACATCGACGCCCGGCAGCGGCTGTTTCGGATGGCTGATCGATGGCAGACCGAGCAGGTCGCGGGTCAGGTCTTGATAGTCATCGCGATCGACGTTGTGTGAGTAGGCCGCAGCGGGGGTCGCGTGGCTCACCGGAACACTGGTCACGACGCCGACGAGGTAGCCCTGCTGTTGGGCTTCGTGGGCGATCGTTTTCACCGGGACGCCAGCGGGGTCCACATTGACGCCGTTGTTATAGGTCTTGATCCCGGCGGTCATGCTCGACGCGGAACTGGAGGAGTCGGTGTAGGCATGCACCGGCGGAGCGGTCTTGTTCCGCGATGTCGGGTACTCATTGTTCGGGGCCACCGCCCACGGAGTCCGCCCCGCCAACGCGGGGGCGTATCCGCCGCGCAGCCGACCTCCGGGGTTGGTCACGGTCTGGGCGTTGACATCGACCTTGGTTCCCTCATTGTGAGGACTCGTCACCATGGACCCGAACTGCGTGTTGCCGCTCGCCGTGTAGTCCTGGAAATGCAACCCGGTCCCGCGCCCCTCGGTGTACTCGACTTGGCGGCGCTGGTAGATCGCCGCCGCCTGAGTCGTCTGCCAGTCCATGCCATCGAATACGACGAGGAAGATGTGCTTGCGACCGGCGGTCAGCGCGGCTTTTTGAATCTGGTAGAGGTTCGTCTGGTCCATCCAGTCGGCAGCCGGGTCCACGGTGCCGTCTGGAAGGTATCCATAGAGAGCCGTCACTTGGGCGGCATCGCGGTAGGGGCTTTTGTCACCGGTGTAGCTGTCGAGATCGATTCCCGGCCCGGCCCCCTTCGTGCCGAACGTGTAGACCGGAATCAATCGGTTCGAGTGCGTCCCCCACTCCATATAGTTCGTCGGGGTCAGCCCCCAGTGACCAAATGGGGCAGCCCCGGTCTCAATGGCTGACTTTTGCAGTTGGGCGATGTAGTCATCGGCTTGGCTGGACTGGGCGAAGCCACCGAATAAGGCGACCAGAATCAAAGGGAGGTGGCAACGCATGGGGCATCCTGATGCGGAGGAGCGGAAGGAACGCGTGCAGTATGCCCCACCGACCAGCGGGCGAAAACCATGCCGCCCGACATTCGCGGGAGTTTAATGTCGCACGATGCGGAGCGTCATGCCACAATCCAGCACTACGAATCAATAGGCTGGCGGGGTCAGGAGGCTTGGGCACGGCATCACATGTCACGTCTCCCCACGCCGGGGCCATACACAATACATCTGACCCCGCCACCCATACCGATCATGGTCCAGTGGCCCTCAGCGATCTTCACCTGGCGACATGGCCTCTGTCATCCCTCCGTCTATCAAAATGCAGAAAATGGTCAATCAAACGGAAATGCAGCTTGCGAGTCAGTCTCCGTGGTATAATGCCCCCCGGTCTCCGTGTTCCGGAAGATCTGGAACACCACACTCAACCCCACCACTCCGCAAAGGAGTGCCCGCAATGGAGTGGTTCGGTTCCAGAGGGGTACACAATCATGTTTCCAAGAACGATGGTGCGGTGGGGGCTCGGGCTGGCTGTGGTCTGGCTCTCGGCAGGCTCCGCCTACGGTGGGGAATATCAGCTCGATACCTGGCAGTTCACGCCCTCCGCCGACACGGAGTACAAGGTCGACATCTACGGGGTCAGGTCGCCCACTCCCTCGAAGCCGTATGAAACCTGTGTGCTGCTGCATGACGATCACCTCTGCAGCTGCACAGGCTACGTGCCGGAGTTCGGGTACTACCGCTGGCACCTGACCGTCGCCGGACACAGCCCCGGCATTGTCGGTGTCTGTGGAAACGTCTACTGCCGGACGAACAGCTGTGACTGGAAGTCTGTCGGGCAGATTGCCGGACAATCCCAACCCGGGCTGATGGAGAGTGACACCGGGGAGGACGCGGTGGCCTCGACCGCTGGCCCCGTGGGTGCCGTGTCCGTGTCCGTGGCTGAGGCGGATCCGATCCCCTAGTGCGGATCATGATTGCCTGTGCGCGTCGGAAGTAGAGTCGGAAGTAGAACGGACGCTCACGTCCGTTCCTCCCGGACTTGGTGACTTGTCAACGCCAGGAATTGGGGTTGAGCCAGGTCCGCGCGGGAGGCGGACACCAAAATCAAGCATTGACGAGACACTGAGAGTCCAGGCGACCAGGTCGCACACCGAATCGTGGAATGCTTGAGAGCTGCGTCAGGACTCAGGAGTGCGGTTGGAGTTCAGGCTTACGCCTGCACCGGAGCAGCTTAAAGGCTGGACCCCACTCGACACAAAAAAACGGGGGAGGACACATGTCCTCCCCCGCAGGCACTTCCGATTCCGTTCTGGTTCACATTACTTCGTACAGGTCGCCCCATCGCAACTGGCGGTCATCGGGGCGGAACAGCCCGGATCGACCGACAGGCAGCCTGCGTCGCAGCCCGGATCGACCGGCACTTGACGACAGACCGTCTTCGGCATGCAGCGGGTCTTGCAGACCGTGATCTGACGTGGCACGCAGCGAGTCTTCGTGACGTAGCGGGTCTCGCACACCTGATGGCAGGTGGTGTACGGCACCTTGCGGTGGCAGACCTGCTGGGTCATCGTGCAGGTGGTGTACGGCACCTGCTTGGTTCGCTGCTCGCAGGTCCAGTTGCACGTGGTGTACGGCACCTGACGGCTGATGGTCTCACAGGTCCAGGTGCAGGTGGTGTAAGGCACCTGCTTGGTGCGGCATTCCCGAGTCATCGTGCAGGTGGTGTACGGCACCTGACGGGTGCAGGTCTCGCAGGTCCACGAGCAAGTCGTGTACGGCACCTGCTTCGTGTAGCTGTAAGGAACCCGGCAGCACGTGGTGCAAGGCACCTGGCAATGCTTGACTTCGCTGACCCAGCGGGTGCAGCTGACCTGGCGGGTGTAGGTCTTCGGAACCCAGACCTTCTTGCAGCACACGCGAGGTGGGCACTGGACCTGTTCGGTCCGGCAGCAGCCCGGCTTATAGACGCAGCAGCAGCTGTTTTCATCGAAGCAGAACGAGCCGGGGTCTCGGACACAGCGATTGACGACCGGACCGGGAACGCATTCCTTGACGATCTGCCACTCGCCGCCGCAGACGTTCTCGCACCGGGTTTCGGTGATCGGACGACAGGCGGTGTGACAGACATCCTTGTAGGTGGTCTGCGTGTGGGTGCGGTAACCGGTGCAGCAGATGTTGCGGTAGCAGGTCTGGTAGTGGGGCTTGCGGACCGTGTAGCAGACGTTGCGGTAGCAGGTCTGATAGCAGGGCTTGCAGACCGTGTAACAAACATTGCGGTAGCAGGTTTGGTAGCAGGGCTTGCGGACCTGGCAGCAGACCGTACGGTAGCAGGTCTGGTAGCACGGCTTGCGGACCGTGTAGCAGACGTTGCGATAGCAGGTCTGGTAACACGGCTTGCAGACCGTGTAGCACTCATCCCGATAGCAGGTCTGGTGAACCGTACGCTGGCATTGGACCGGCACCTTTTCGATGCAGGTGTCCATCACCGTCTGACACTCTTGGTACTGCTCGGTACACCACACGGTCTCTTGCACGGTCTTGTAGCAACCACTGTTACAGGTCCGCGCCTGGCAGTAGTCCTGACTCGACTCGCAGCTTTCGGTCGGACAGCTTCGGTAACGGCCAATCCCGCAGAAGAGTCCGGCTTCTGATTCCGATCCGCCCAGCAGCGCAAACGCTGCCAGTATGACGGATAGCCAGGTCATGTTTCGCATGGCGTCAAGTCCCCCAATGTGGTCCCAATCGAGTTCGGAAGTTGTGGTGCGACCGGTCCACGATCGAGACACGGACCGGCACACTTTGCCTATTGGTTAGACTTCGGCCAGCAAAGTCTGCCCACTCCAGCGAACTGGAGTCTTCACGAACTCTTGCGAGGAATCTCGAACCAGCAACCCAGCCCAGTCCCTATAACCGTTCCGGCAGTTTCCACCGGGGATCAAGAGACGTTCGATTCCTTGCGTGCTTGTGGATCGACTGGAATGGGTACGGGGCTTCAACACAAGATTGGGGAGGTGGAGGCGAACTCGTCATAACTGGTCCTGATCGCTATGTTCGACATCCGTCGCAGCTCTCCCGCCCCTTACCCAGCCGTCAATCTCCCCCGGAGAGGAACCCCTCTGTGAAATATGCAATCTGTCATGAACTCTTTGTGGAGTGGAGCTGGGACCAGCAGTGCGAGTTCATCGCACAGACCGGCTACACCGGAATCGAGGTCGCTCCGTTCATGCTGGGTTCCCGGCCTTGTGAACTGTCCCAGACCGAGCGGACCCAGCTGCGAGAGACTGCGGCCAGTTTCGGCGTGGAGCTGATCGGCATCCACTGGATGCTGGCCAAGACCACGGGGCTGTACTTAACCAGCCCCGACCAGTCCGTCCGACAGAAGACCGCCGATTACCTTAAGCAGCTGGGCGATCTGTGTGCGGACCTGGGTGGCCAGGTGATGGTCTTCGGCTCACCGGCTCAGAGGAATCTCCAGCCGGGCGTGACCTGGGAACAGGGGTTCGACGCGGCGGTCGAGGTGTTCCGGAATTGTGCCGACCACTGGGGCGAGCGCGGGGTGAAACTCTGCTTAGAGCCGCTGACTCCCAAGGAGACCAACTTCATCAACACCTGTGCAGAAGCCATGTCCATCATCCACGCCGTCAACCACCCCTCGCTTCAATTGCATCAGGACGTGAAGGCCATGCTCGGCGGCGAGCGGACTCCGCTGCCCGAGTTGATCGACCGCTTCCAGCACCGCACCCGGCACTTCCACGTCAACGACACGAACCTGCTCGGCCCCGGTATGGGCGAGACCGACTACCACCCCATCTTCCGCGCCCTCCGCGACAGCCACTACGACGGCTGGATCTCGGTCGAAGTGTTCGACTACTCGCCGGGTCCGGAGGTGATCGCGGTGGAGAGTTTGAAGTACATGCGCGCGGTGGAGGAGGCGGTGCGGGAGTAGTGCTGGGTGTCATTGAGCTTTGTGGCTTTGGGCGAGCGCCGGGCCGTTCAACGGACTACTGGTCGCTCAGGGCGGCCGCGAACGTCTCTGCATGAAACCCCACGAAGAGAGTCTTCCCTCGGCGGATTGTCGGAGCCCGCAGGTTTCCCGTCGGGCCAATGATCAGTGCTTGCAACTGCTCCGGTGTCTGCGGGTGCTTCCGCAGGTCGATCTCGATCGGCTTCGTCCCTTTGCTGGCCACGAGCCGCGTACAGAGCCCGACGAGTTCCAGGGCCTCCGCGACCCCCAGCTTGTTCTTGTTCGCCGAGACCACTTCCTTCGCGGTGATTTCCAGGGAGGCCAAGAGGGCGTCCATCCTCTGGCAGGTCACGCAACCCTTGCGGTGGTAATACCAATCGACAGTGCTGGCCATGGGATGATCTCGCGGGGGAACGGGGATGGAATATTCGCCCATGATAGAACGGATTCGCCGCAGGGCCACTGAGTTTTCAGAGTGACCTGACGGAGTACGAGACGCACTTTGTAATTGCCGAAAGGCCACAGCGTCTCTTCAGGCCCGAAGGGACAGTCGTTCACTTAGGCAGGGCTGAAGGCCCTGGCCCTCGGCTCCGACGAGTCCAAAGGCCCAACGGGCTGGCCATTCGTCCGCTGTCCAGGCGGCACCACGTTCACGAACGGCCGGGCCTTCACCGCCGACCTCAGTCCTGCAATGAGCCATTCGATGCCCCCGGCCTTGACGACCGAGCCGCCAGACAGCACAACCAGCGGTACATCTCGCGATGCTCTCCGACACACCTCACGCCAGTATAGATCGTCCCCGACATGTCTGATGTCGACCTCAACCAACTGGAACTGCTCGCCCAGGTGGACCATCTGCTGCGGCAGGCCCACGTCTGGACTGAGATGGCGTCACCCTGGCAGCCCGTGGTCCAGGCTCAGGGGCTGCTGCGGCGGGTGCTGGCGCGGACTGATTCGTTGCGAATTCGGCTGGAGGCTCCGCTCGTGGTCGCCACGTTCGGCGGGACGGGGACTGGGAAGAGTTCGCTAGTCAACGCTCTCGTCGGAGCGGACGTGACCCAGGCGGGACGGCAGCGGCCCACGACTCGCCAGCCGATTGTGATCTGTCACACCAAGACCGATGTCACGCAGATTGGGTTGCCACTGGAAGCCTGCGAACTGGTCCGTAGCGACTCCGCTCTGGTCCGCGATCTGGTGATCGTCGACTGCCCCGACCCCGATACGAACGAGGCCGAAACCCCCGGCAGCAACCTGGCCTTACTCCACTCGCTGCTACCGTTTTGCGATGTGTTGATCTATGTCTCGACGCAGCAGAAGTACCGCTCCGCCCGCGTCACCACCGAACTCGCCCAGGCCGCCAGCGGGTGCCGCGTGATTTTTGTCCAGACGCACGCCGATCTCGATGAGGACATCCGCCACGACTGGAGCCACCAGCTCTCCGCCACTTTTGCCGAGCCGGAGATCTTCTTCGTCGACTCCCAGCTGGCCTTCCGCGAACAGCTCTCGGGCCAGCGTCCGACCGGCGAGATGGGTCGGCTGGTCGACCTGCTGATGCGCGAGTTGGGGAGTGCGTCCCGCGTACGCATCCGCCGAGCCAATGTGGTCGATCTGCTGTCCGAGGCCATCGACCGCTGCCAAGCCCCGCTGACCGCCGCCGAGCCGGAACTCGCGACACTCGAACGCCTGCTGCTCGATCAACGCGGTCAGTTGGCCAAGCGGATGACGCAACAGTTGTGCAAGGATCTGGGGGTCAGTCGCGGATTGTGGGAGCGTCGGCTGGTGGAGGCGGTGGTCGAGAACTGGGGGTTGAGTCCGTTCTCGGCGGTGCTGCGGGCCTACCACGGGTTGGGGACGATTCTGACTTCGCTGAGTCTGACCCGCGCTCGAAGCACGGCTCAGATGGCGGTCATCGGAGCGGTGCATGGGTTTCGGATGCTGCGCGAGCGGGCCGAGCGACAGAGCGCGGAGGAGGGGCTGCAACGAGCCTCGACACTGGGGCTGGATGACTCGCTGCTGAGGGAAACGGAACTCATCATCGAGGGGCATGTGCGCAGCGCGGGGTTCGACCGGTCGCTGCTCCCGTCCTCGTCCCTGGACCAACTCCGAGAGCAAGCTGCGCGGATCGAGACGCAGTTCCTCGGCGATGCCAGCCAACGGACGGATGAGTTGATCCACAACCTCGCGGCGAAGAACTCGCGCTGGTGGGTGCGGGGGTGGTACGAATTGTTATTCCTCACCTACCTGGGGTTTGTGTTGTACCGCGTGGGCCGCAACTTCTTCGTCGACTCGTTCATCCAGGACAAGCCGCTGCTGTCGACCGATTTCTACATGCCCGCCGCGATCTTCTGGGTACTGTGGACTGGGGTGCTGCTGATCCTGTTTCTCGGTCGTCTGCGCAGCGGCTTGCAGCGCGAGATCCAGGGGCTCGCCGCTCAGCTCGTCGACGTGCGACTGGCTGGGGGCCTGTTCCCGCAGTTGGAGCAAGCCTGCCGCGTGGCTCGGCAGCAGTCGCAGGAGTTGTCCCAGCTGCGCGAGTCGGTGGAGCGAATCCGGACGCTGGTGGCGACGGGGGCCCATCTTGGTTCGCGGCGAGCAGGCTGATGATCGTGATTCTCAATGACTTCTGTATTGTCATCGTTTACTCGCTACGGACGACGACTCAGACCTTGCACTCTCGATAAGACGATCCATAGGATCGCTGAGAGAACAACTCCAAGCATTCCCTGGCCAATCAATTCGACCAATTCTCGCCAACGTGAATGATCTCTGAAGGCTACGATGACCCAGATGAGGCACAGACTCCAGATGACGGACAACAGGAATAGAACGACACCTCCAATGGTGGTGACAAGAATCGCGAGGAATAGCAAGAAATCGGCGGTGCGGGAATAATCCCATCCCCCAGATGGAGATTCTGGAGGCATGAAATCATGCTCGCAATGAGGGCACTTTATGGCCAGAGCTGGCACTTCACGATCACATTTTTTGCAGAAATCCATGGAGATCACTATACCTGTTCTGCGTTGTCACCAAGTGAGCAGCCAACCAAGGGAAGAGTAAAAGATTATAACTCCGCCATCACACAGAGTCGAACTTGGGAATGCAGCGAACACCAAGTCTTCGGCGCAGATCGCCATGTTGGCCTCGTTGTGTCCGATGGCAGGCTCCGAGGTGGTCGTGATCAAGGAAACGTAATTCCCCTTCGTTTCACTGAGGGACAAACTCGTCTAAAACGTGCCGCACCGAGCGACAGTCGCAGTCGGTGACGCACGTCGTCATAATCGAGGCTCTCTGGTTTCCTGGTCTGTGAGTGAGTGGTCGGTTGAACAGATTCCTTCGGCAAGTCCTGTGTGGCTTCGGTGTGTGGTGTGTGCTACTGGCCAGTGCCTCGGCGCTCCAGGCCGATGATCCGCCCTCGGCGGTGGGGTCGGTGCTGAAGCTGCTGAAGAGCGGTAAGGTGCCTCCGGCGCGGATCGGCAGCGTGGTCGAGATGGTCTGCACGCGAGGGAACGAGCACGACCTCGGGTTTGTGTTTCAGCAGACTCTCGATGATCAGGCTTATGCCCCCGAGCTGCGGCGGAAGTCGCTCGTCTGGCTGAAGGACGCGGCACTGAATCGCAAGACGGTGCCCGGGGACCGCGCGGGGTTAGTTCAGTTGCTCGATCCGACTCACCAAGATGCCGAACTTCAGTTGCGAGCGATTGAGTTGGCCCAGGCATGGAAGGATTCGGCGGCATCCCCCATGCTCGTCCAGTTGGCCCGCTCCGCTGGCAGTTCAGAGGCCATTCGCGTGGCAGCGGCCACAGCCCTCGTCAGCGTGGATGCCTCGGCGGCGAAGACGATTGCCGGGGAGTTGTTGGCGGAAGGGCAGTCGTACTCTCACCGCTCGCTGGGCGTGACGACGCTCGCGGGACTGGACTTGGCGGCCAGCGCGAACGCTGCGGCGCTGGTGCTGAAGTCGACCACTCCTGACGACGACCCGGCTCCGATCATGGATGCGCTGCTGGCTCGCGAAGGTGGGGCGGCTCATCTCGGCCAGGCCCTCGAATCGACACCGCTCCCGCAAGACGTGGCCAAGCTCTGCTTGCGGCGAGTCTATGCCGCCGGTCGCAGCGACGCAGCCCTGCTGGACATCCTCGCCCCTCAAGCGGGAGTGAGTGCCAAGCCGGTCAAACTCACCCCTGAGCAGATTACCGCCCTGGCCACTGCTGCCGCCGAGAAGGGCGATGCGGCCCGTGGCGAGCAGGTCTTCCGCCGTGGCGACCTCAGTTGTGTGAAGTGTCACGCGGTCAACAAGGCCGGTGGCCAGATCGGGCCGGACCTGACGCCGGTGGGGGCCAACTCGCCGATGGAGTATCTGGTGAACGCCCTGTTCGACCCGGACGCCCAGATCAAGGAGGCGTTCATCACCCGCACGGTGACGACCCTCGAAGGCCGCGTGTTTCAAGGAATCACCGTCGACCGCACCGAGCAGAAACTGGTCCTGCGAAACACTGACAGCCAGTTGATCGAGATCCCCATCACCGACATCGATGAAGAAGTCGAAGGGAAGTCGCTGATGCCCAAGGGGCTGCCGACGTTGCTCACCGAAGGCGAGACGCTCGATGTGTTGAAGTTCCTGTCGGTACTTGGCAAACCGGGCGACTATGAGGTGCGAACGACGCAGCGGTTCCAGCGCTGGCGGTTGCTGCACAAGCCGAAGCCGGAGCTGCTGGGGGAGGTGCCGAACCTGGTGGTCTTCGAGACGGAGATTCTGGCGCAGGGGTTGTGGGCATCGGCGTATTCGTTGGTGAACGGGACGTTGCCGCTGGCTGAGATTGCCGCGTCGCAGAAGTCGGCGGTGTTTTACCTGCAAGGCGAGATCGATGTCGTCGAGGCGGGCTCTGCCACATTGAACTTCGACTCCATCGAGGGTCTGACCGTGTGGTTCGGCAAGGAGATCATCGCCTCTCCCGCCGGTGCCACGATCGAACTGGCCCCCGGCAGGCAGACGATCACGCTGCGCGTCGACACAGCTGTCCGGAAGGAACCGGGGCTACGACTCGAGTTGACCCGCCCGGCAGGGACCACCGGGCAGTACCAAGTGGTCGACGGGCCGTAGGAACCCCGGCGAGCGACGGACATCGGCCTGCCGTGTGGCTCGACGCTCGGGTGACTATCCGACCCTGTCTGGTTCGGTCCCGTCACTTTGGCACGGGGGAATGACATCCGCCCTCGCTGTCGATACTGACGACTCCAGTTCAGCGGCCACCTCGCCGAATTCGCCTCGCGTGCCTGACAGTTCGCAGTCCGTCAACTGGTTCTCGACCCCGAAGGGGTGAGAGCGAATCGCCGGTGATTGATCACAGCGAGACCACCGGTCAGCAAACACCTTTTGAAACTCCGCCTCCCCGCAGAGATGCCAGCCACTTCGGATTCAACAACCGAACCCAGTCTGCTGGAATCCCTCCGGGGTGAGGGTTTGTGGAGATACCACTGGCACAAGCCCGCCGGCTCACGCTCCCATTCATGAACTGATGGTTCTACGCCATCCGCACATGTGCAATGTCCCGCTGACGCTCCAGCGTCCGCGTCACCACTTGGGCCACCCGATCCGCGAGGCGGGCCACAGCTGTCAGGAGATTATCCTGCACTTCGGAGACCATGACATCGGTGCCATTCTTCAGATGGAGCAACACCTTGCATTCCTGGTCGATTCCGCCGCGGGGTCCGTTGTTGTCACAGACCGTGAACTGGACCGAGTCGATTCTCGACTCGAATCGGGACAACGCATACTGGAACTGCCGCTCGATCGTTTCTTGAACCGTATCGGACAGCTTCACATTCAGGCTTCGAATCATCAGTCGCATGGGAAACATCCCTTCCAATGGGGGTGCCCGGACGAAGGGTATGACACCCTGTCGCACCCGCTTCCGGGCCAGTGAGGAGTTGTCCTCTACCGCTGATAGGATACGCTGCTCTGCCGAGTGGAGTGGCATGAAATGCAAGACGGGTTTCACCGATTTCGCGAAATATCTAGACCGTTCGAGTCGCTACCTTCGCCAGAAGGTGGGCGAATTGGCTTCAGTGTTCACGATGCCAACAGACTTCCGAAGTCTCAGAAGACTTCGCGGCGTTCGATCGCGTATACCGGCAGCCCACGTTCTGGCGAACGTGGCTACGGAAAGGACTTACCAATGCTCGATCGGCCCGTTGGGCACCTTGATGAGTGCGGTCGGCACGGATGACTCGCGCTCACCGTGGCGGGCAGCGATCTCACGAACAATCGCCTCGAACTCCGCGACCGACTCGAAACGTCGTAGCCGGTCTTCCAAGTCCTCGGGCACGCCCAACCTCGCCCCGTACCAGGCCGCGAACTTACGGAACAGGATGCAGCTGTGGTCGGCGTGCTGGGCGAACATGAGGTGGAAATGTTGGCGGAGGAACTGGATCTGTTCGTCGACGGTGGGGACGAACTCCGCGTCTTCGCCGCCTGCGGCCCGCTCGATCCGGCGGAAGATCCAGGGATCGAGGAGCGCACCGCGCCCGATGGCCACCGCATCACAACCAGTGACCTGCCGCATGTGGAGGGCCTCGGACGCGGTCCGCACATCGCCATTGCCGATGATCGGGATGCGCTCGACGGCCTCGACCACGGCGCGAATGCCATCGTGGCTGACCGACCCGTGGAATCCCTGCGCTCGCGTGCGACCGTGAATCGTGATCGCTGCGACGCCCAACTGCTCGAACTCCCGCGCCAGGGCGGGGGCGGTGAGTTGGGTCGAGTCCCAGCCGAGCCGCATCTTGACCGTGACCGGGATCGAGACGGCGTTGACGATCTGCTCGACCATCCCGCAGGCCCCGTCCGGATCACACATCAACTTGGCCCCGCCGCCTTGGCCATTGATATGGGCCATCGGGCAGCCCATGTTGAGGTCGATCCCCTGATACCCGCGCTGCTCTAGCCAACGCGCGGCCTTGGCGAGGTCGCTGGCCTGGCCTCCGAAGATCTGGATCGAGAGCGGGATGTCCTGGCTGTCGGTCTCGATCAGCTCCAGCGAGCGGGGCCGCCGCGTCAGCAGCATCGTGGCATGCACCAGATCAGTCGTGGCCAGCCCGAGCCCCCCTTGCTCCCGAATCACCCGCCGAAACGCGAGGTGCGTGTACCCCGCCAATGGAGCCAGAAAATACCGCGACGGCATCACGCGCGGGCCGATGGTCAGCGGTGACTCGTCAACGGTCCAACCGAGGGGCGGAGCAGGAGTCGGGGGGGCGAGAAGTGGCATGCCGCCATTCTATGGTTCAACGCCAGGAATGCGTAAGACTGCGTCTCGGCAAAGAGTTGGAGGTGTGTGTGTCTGCCTTGTGGGCCGCCCGTGGCTTCTGCCCCCTCCCCACTGGCGACATGGCCATTGGGAAGGACGCGACTGTGGGGAGAGGGCCGGGGTGAGGGGCACAGAGCAGGCGATCTGGCCCCACATTCCCGCGTGTGGGCATCCGAAAAGTAGGCAGCTATTCGACGCGGCGCGTCATGATTCAAGGGGAGCCGCAGATGAACCCAGATGAACCCAGCGCGGCACAGCCGCAACCGAAGGGGAAGCAGTCAGCCATCAGCCAGAAACCACTCTTCGTCGAGGCGGCCTCTGCACCCTGAAGGGGTGAGACATCACAGCCCAGGGTCGCGACCACCGGTCGCGCACCCTGGGTCCGGTCGCTCCCAGGGGCCGAACCCGGAAGGGGTTCCACACAGGGGCACGCGGGTGTACAACCCCTTCAGGGTTGAGTTCTCCGGACCACGTTTCCCAGGGTGCGCTCCTGCGTCGCGACCCTGGGCTGGGATGTGAAACCCCTTTGGGGTACAGAGATCTCCAGGCCATCGGAAATTTGCACAGCGTGCGCAAATTTGTGACGTGAAAGCACAGAGAGCATCGACCACTTCACATCGCTCAACCCTCAACGCTCAACCCTTCCCCCATGCAAATCACCGTCAAGCTGTTTGCTCGAGCGAGAGACCTCGCGGGCACGGGTACTCTGGCCTTGTCAGTGCCGGAAGGGTGTACCGTGGGACAAGCCAAAGCCGCCCTCATCGCGCAG
>JAYTWO010000465.1:0-6619 GCA_043743415.1 Planctomycetota bacterium | reverse complement strand
GAGCGAGTGACATGGGCCGGGGGCGACTGGCTGCCCATGTGGACTCGTTCGGGCGGGTCAGACACAGCGGGGACGGGCCAATGTGCCCGTCCTACGGGGCGCTGGCCAGCCCGCAGCGCCAGCGAGGGTCCGTAAAAGCCAGAGGGCCTCATGCGAAACACGCGGGCGTGATTTCCCCGTTGCAATTGTTACGATCTACTTGTGTCTGAGGCTCGTACCCGCCGGGTGTTGACCGCTCAGGCACACTGGATGGAGTTCACGGGATCAGGTGCTCAATGCTTCTGAAGAGATTGGCTGGCGTGGCCTTGGTCGGATTGATGCTAGTCGTATCGGGCTGCGCGACGAACGAAGTCGCCCAAGCGGAGGGCGAGGCACCCGCAGTGACACAAGACCAGAAGGAACAGGTGAAAGACGTGGCAGACGAAGTGAAAGAAGTCGCATTCCCCAATCTCCCCCAGGGAGCGGGCAAGATCGATGAGAAGGCTGCGAAGACCTTCACGACGACCGAATCGGGGCTGAAGTACCGCATCCTCCGTGAAGGGACCGGTGCCAAGCCGACGGCCCGGCAGAAGGTGGAGGTCAACTACCACGGCTGGCTCGACAACGAGAAGGTGTTCGATAGCTCCTACAAGCGGGGTCAGTCGATCTCATTTCCTCTCAATGGTGTCATCGCGGGTTGGACCGAGGGCATGCAACTCGTCGGTAAGGGCGGGATGATCGAACTCGAAATCCCCGGCAAGCTGGGTTACGGTCCGGGTGGCTATCCGCCCGACATTCCAGGAAACGCCACGCTGCACTTCCTGGTGGAGTTGATCGACATCAAGTAGTGAGAATGAACCCGTTTAGCTGCGCCCCGAAGGGAAGCGATTCTTCGGGGCGTCGCTCAACCTGGTCTGAGGCGAGTGTCCAGGGGAATCTGACCCGCCAGACTTCCGAAGTCTTGGCCCTCGAGTGTCGCACAATGCAGCCTAAAGGCTGGACTCCAGCGGGTCACTCGTCCGTTGATGACCCGCGGTCTGACCGCGTCAAGTCAGTCCACCCCCCCGGCGTGCCATCGGCTTCAACGCTGCTTGAGGCGACCATTGTCACGGTGATCTGCCATCCATGACGCTGTCACCCCGGTACTCAAGATCAGAAAGATCACGCCCAGCAGGTAGAAGTTAAAGTGCTTGCCAAGCGAGTCCTTGAGCCACTCAGCGATAAATATTTTCACCCCCACCAGCAGCAGCACCAGCGCGAGTGACACCTTGAGGTAGCGGAACTTGTCCAGCATCCCCGCCAGTGCGAAATACAGTGATCGCAGGCCGAGTATGGCAAAGACATTGCTGGTAAACACCAGGAACGGGTCGGCGGTGATGGCGAAGATGGCCGGGATGGAGTCCACCGCAAACACGACATCCGTCGACTCGACGATAATCAGAGCCAGGGCCAGGGGAGTGATCATCAACGTGCCGGGCGGAACCGCGTTCACAGCCTGATCCGGCAGTGCTTCCGTTCCGGGAGTTTCGCTCTCATAGGATGCCAGCTCTCCCGCCCGCACGAAGAAGTGTTCCCCGTGGAATCGGGAGGTGACCGGGAAGTAACGGCGGGTCAGGCGGACGAGCAGATTCAGGTCGGGAGCCCCCTGCTCAGCCTTCAGGAACAACATCTTGATGGCGGTGAATATCAGAAACGCACCAAATACATACAACACCCAGTGAAACTCGGCAATGAGTTTCGCACCGATGGCGATCATCACACCGCGCATCAGCAAGGCTCCCAATATCCCCCAAATCAGGACGCGGTGTTGGTACAGAGGCGGCACGCCAAAAAAGGCAAAGATCATCGCAATCACGAAGATGTTGTCGACGCTCAACGATTTTTCCACGACGTACCCCGTCAGGTACTTTTCAGTGGCGGTCCAACCCTCGTTTTTCAAGCCATCCACCACGTCGATCGTGGTTCCCAGCCCACACCAGTGCTTGTCATAGGCGTGGTAGATAAACACGGAAAAGGCCAGCCCGAAACTGACCCACACGGCGGACCAGGCGAGAGCCTCCGGCACGCGAACCACGTGGGCTTTGCGGTGAAATACGCCCAAGTCGAGCGCCAGTAACAGGAGTATAAATCCGATGAATCCTGTCCACATCAGCAACATGTGGCACCTCCCAGTGTCATGAATGGATCAGCTCATCGACAGTGCGACAGTGTTGCATTCTACGACACCCCGCCTCTGGATTGTGTTCGATTCCAATGAATTCAGAAGCAAAACGCCAGCAGCGCCCACAGCACAGCGATGATCCCCAGAGTCCCGCCGAGCCGCCACCACAACGGACGACCGTCCCAGGCAGAGTGCGTGCGGTCGCCGACCTGGTATTCACCGCACAGCGGGCAGCGGGAGGCGTCGTCATAGATCTCGCAGCCGCATTTGATACAGTCGGTGGTGGTCGACTGATCTTCGGGGCTGTCGTCTTCGTCGTCGTCCCACTCCGGGTCGGAGTCCTCATCCGGAGAGGACCAGCGCTGGCCTCGTGGCATTTGATTGGCTCCACTCCTCGGGACCGCGTGGGGAGTATTCAGAGATCGGCACCCGAACTCGATCCCCTGCGGTAACGCATGGTGAGTCTATGCGATTTTCTCGCAAGCCCCGCAAATCCGCACAGATGAACAGTAGACAATTCTGTCCGTCTGAAAACAATATAGGGATCGAGCCGTTATCCTACACGACTCACGGAATCCGAAAGTCGTCGGAATCTCCGAGTCCGGTGGCTCGATGCCCGCCCATCGGGGCGATGTCTGACGGCGGACGCCCCTGCACCGGTTTCGGAGAATCCGGCGACTTTCGAATTCCCGCCTGACCCCAGCAGAACTCACTCATCAAGGAGCTTTCCATGACCACCTCTCCTCGTCGATCTGTTTACTGGTTGGCCTGCCTCCTCATCGGGGCGGGAATTGGAGCTGTGGCCGCTCGCTGGACGCAGGCGGACCTGCCGATTCCGAAAACGATCATCAAGTCGCCTGAGAATCTTTCCGCCGCATTTCGAATGGTCTCGGAGTCCGCGATTCCAGCCATCGTGTCCATTGAAACTAAAACCAAGTCTCGGGTGGTCGAGCAGGACATGGGGGCGGACAACCAGGCCGCCCCCTTCGAGAACTCGCCATTTGGGGAGGATCCGATCCTGCGCGAGTTCTTCGGACGAGGACAGGGGCAGGGGCAGGGGCAGGGCGGGCGTCGACGGTTCCAGATTCCGGAGCAACAGGGGGCCGGGTCGGGATTTGTGATTGACGCCAGTGGGGTCGTCGTCACCAACGCTCATGTGGTGGACGGAGCGGACGAGGTTCTGGTCCGGCTGGCCGATGGCACGGAGATCCAGGCTGAAAAGTGGGTGGGCGATTCCATCACTGATGTGGCCATTATCATGCTCAAACCCGACAAACCGCTGACCGCCGTGAGCTTCGGCGACAGTGACGCCATGCAGATCGGCGACTGGGTGCTGGCGCTGGGAAACCCGTTCGACCTCGGGACGACTGTGACAGCCGGGATCATCTCGGCGACCGATCGTAAGGGGCTGGACATCAATAGCCGCGAGCACTTCTTGCAGACGGATGCGGCGATCAATCCCGGCAACAGCGGCGGGGCACTGGTCAATATGAACGGCGAGGTGATCGGCATTAACACCGCCATCTCGACCCGCAGTGGAGGGTATGACGGTGTCGGCTTCGCGATTCCCTCGAACCAAGCCCGCCAGATCGTGGAAAAACTCCGCAAGGACGGCACTGTCAATCGGGCCTTTCTGGGTGTCGCTCTGGATGACCTCAAGCCGCGCGTCATGAAGGCCCTGGGGATCAAATCCGGTGTGGCTGTGATGGAAGTGTTTCCCAATACCCCGGCATCCAAGGCCGGTGTCGAGCCGGGCGATATCCTCGTCCAGTTCGCGGGCCAGCCAGTCCAGGACCGCCCCCACCTGCAAGAGTTCATCGAACAACTGGAACCCGGCAAGAGCTATCCGGCGGAGATTCTGCGCGATGGCAAGACGATCCCACTGGACATCACCCTCGAACTCAGAAACTCGGAATCCTATGTGAAGACCGCCCCTCAGACCGAATCGCCCGAGAGCCAGCAGGAGGTCTCGAAGCTGGGCTTCTCAGCCAAAACACTGACGCCGGAGATCGCCGAGGAACTCAAGATGGCGGGGGTGAAGGGGGTCGTGATCGTGCAGGTGACGCCGGGGTCCGTCACCGCCCAAGCCGGGATTCAAGAGGGCGATGTGATCACGAAAGTCGGCACGAAAAAAGTCGCGAACCTGGATGCCTTCCAAAAGGCGATCAGCGAGGCCAAACTGGCGGACGGCATTCTCTTGCAGGTCCGACGCGGGAACTCGACTCGATTGATCCTGGTCCAAATGTAGCACGACGCTCGACTCTCGGAGTCACTCGTAGGGTGGGACAAGCCTGCTTTGAGGCGCTGGCCCACCATTCCGAGGACACGCGTCATCCGTGGTGGGCCAGCGCTCCAAAGCGAGCTTGTCCCACCCGACTCCTACTCCCTGGAATGCGCTGCCCCCCCCTTCCCTACAGAACCCCCCTTGATGACATCCCCCACTGACGCGGTTCGGCTGAGAGGGCGGATCAAGGTCGAGCCGGAAGACTTCCTCGTCGAGGAGCTTCCGGCTTATCTCCCTTGCGGCGAGGGCGAGCATCTCTATCTCTGGATCGAGAAGCGGGATGTCTCGGCGGAGTATCTGACTGGGCAGCTGAGCCGGGCGCTGGGGATCTCGCGCGACTCGATCGGGATGGCGGGGCAGAAGGACCGCCGGGCCGTGACTCGGCAGTGGGTTTCGGTGCCGGGTGAGGCCGAGAGCCGTCTGTCCGCTTTGGAGGATCTCGCCGCCCAGGGGTTGGTGCGTGTGCTCTCGTCGAGTCGACATCGGAACAAGCTGCGACCGGGACACTTGGTGGGGAATCGGTTTGAGGTACGGGTGCGGACCGAGGACGCGGATGCCTTGGAAACTGCCTCGCGGATTGCAGAGCGGGTCCGCTGTGAGGGGGTTCCGAACCGGTATGGCGACCAGCGGTTCGGCATCGGTGATGAGACGTTGCAATGGGGGCGGGATCTGCTCACCGGAGTTCGCACATCACGCGACATCGAGCCGCACCGCCGCCGCTGGTTCTTGCGGTTTTCCCTGTCGGCGGTACAGTCGGATCTGTTCAACGCGGTGGTGCAGGTGCGTCAGGAACGGGGACTACTCCGCCGCGTGATCGAGGGGGACGTGTTACAGGTGATCGCTTCGGGCGGGTGCTTTACGACGGAAGACCCGGTCCTGGATCAACCTCGCGTCGACGCGCGCGAGGTGATCCCGACCGGCCCCATGTTCGGCGTGAAGATGAAGTCGCCGTTGGGGGAGGCCCTGCGTCTGGAGCAGGAGATCCTCGACGCCTCGGGACTCTCACTGAAACACTTTGAACCGTTCAGCCAGCTGATGCAGGGAGCCCGCCGAGCCTTGGTGGTGTATCCCCAGGATGTCGCGGTTCACGCCAATTCCCTGGGCGTGCGCGTGGTGTTCTCGCTGCCGCCGGGAGCCTACGCGACGACGGTGCTGGAGGAGTTTCTGGAAGCTCCCGACATCGGGGCGGATCTGAACGAGCCGGACGGAGAGCAGGAGTGACCGTCAGACCGAGCGTGTACGCTCCGCTTCGATGACTTCGCGTCGCCGCGAAAGGGGCAGTCCCGAAATAGATGCCGGTGTACGCCGTAGGACGGACTTCCAGTCCGTCCAATCAAAGACGGACTAGAAGTCCGTGTTACGATTTGCAAATCCGCATCTAATTCCGGGACTGTTCCTCAAGGGGCTGGTTGGTCGAGATTCGGCCAGTCTCTACAATGGATTGAGTCGTATCTCACTGTCGACGAACGAACACCAAGGATTTCCCATGACCGGTGCCCTCAAATGGAACTTGATCTCCGAGCAGGATTACTTGGCGGGGGAACTCGTCTCGCCGGTCAAGCATGAATATATCGGCGGTACTCTGCATGCGATGGCTGGGGCTGGAAACCGCCACACGACGATGACTGTCAACATCACCGGCATGTTGTGGTCACGCCTGAAGGGGCGTCCGTGCCAGCCATTCAACGCAGACACCAAAATCCACATCCGTCTTCCGACGCAGACCCGCTATTACTATCCAGATGCGTCGGTGGTCTGTCGCTCGAATCCCGATACGGATTCATTCCAGGACGACCCAGTGGTCATCGTCGAGGTGCTGTCGGACTCAACGCGCCGTTTGGATGATGGAGAGAAACGAGATGGATACTTGACGATTCCGTCACTGAAGGTTTATCTCCTCGTGGAGCAGGACGAGGCCGCTGTGATCGCCTATCGCCGCACCGAGCAAGGCTTCGTCCGCGAGGTCTACACCGGTCGCGAGGCTGTGCTTCCGCTTCCGGAAATCGGGATCGAATTGCCGTTGGGCGAGGTCTATGACCGAGTGGAGTTTGATCCCACGCCGGTGAACATCGAGTAATACCGCGTTCGGAGTGGGCCTATAAGCCGGGTTCTGTCGTGAGCGACCATTTCTCTGGGCGGGAGGTTACCCTCGCCGCTCGGTGCGACTTACCCGGACGTCAGACGGAACGGACCGC
>JAYTWO010000464.1:0-4138 GCA_043743415.1 Planctomycetota bacterium | reverse complement strand
CCGGGGTTTTCACACTTGGGAAGCCTTGGGGCTGAGGGCCATTGTACCGCTGAGGGAGGGATGAATAGAACTCGAAACAGGCTGCGGATGCTTGACTTTGCGGCATTCGATTCGTAACATCATGCACAGTTGCGATGTGTGATTGTGGCTCCACGGGAGGTTTCCCTCAAGAAACTGGTCCCGAAGGCGGCGTTTTCCTCCCACGGGGATGCTGCTGGAGCGTTGATCGCGTGTCCCGTGCGGGTGGCTCGTGTGGCTGACCTGTTCGGGTTCAGGAGTTCCGGCAATGCTTGGTGCATAGAGGTTGCTTATGTCAGCAATGGCGTAATCAGGCCGATTGTCACTTTTCGGGCGAGTCCAGATCGCCAGAAACAGTGCGCCGGAAGCGTTGAAGGTGACTTCAACGCATCGCAAAGTGGGACTTCGTGCCCGCTTTTTTTATTCCCAGAAGCGGGTTCGAGGGTTCGAACGCAGACAATTCGAGGGATGTCCTACCGGTCGACCCCGACCGGTTCACAAGAGTGGTGCAGTCCATGAACGGACCTGAAGTTCTCCGAATCGTCGATGCCATTCATCGCGATAAGAAGATTGATGAAGCGATCGTGTTCGAAGGCATCGAACAAGCGATCCTCTCCGCCGCGCGCAAGCACTACGGCGAAGACAGCGCCCTCATCGTCAGTATCGACCGCAAAACCGGCCAGGTCTCAGCCACCAACGACGGGGCACCGATCCCCGAAGACGAATTAATCGACCTCGGACGCATCGCCGCTCAGACTGCCAAGCAGGTGATGATTCAGAAGATCCGCGAAGCCGAACGCGACACACTCTTCGACGAATACACCGAACGCCGCACCCAGCTCATTACCGGCACCGTGACCCGCGTCGACCAGAGCGTGACCACGGTCACGTTCGACAAAGTCGAAGCTCTCCTGCCCCGCAGCGAGCAAATCCCTGGCGAATCGCACAAGGTCGGCGACCGCGTCCGGGCCATCATCCTGGAAGTCCGCAAACAGGGCACCCGCATCAAGGTCGTCCTCTCCCGCAAGCATGCCGACCTCGTGCGGCGGCTGTTTGAAGTCGAAATCCCCGAAGTCACCGAACGCATCATCGAGGTCCGGTCGCTGTCTCGCGAGGCGGGCTATCGGTCCAAGGTGGCTGTCTCTTGCTTCGACAACAGCATCGACCCGGTCGGGGCCTGTGTCGGGGTGCGAGGTTCGCGGATTAAGACGATCATCGAAGAGCTCGACGGCGAGCGTATCGACATCGTCCGCTGGAACGACTCGCTCCCCGTCCTGATCCCGAATGCCCTCCAGCCCGCCGAAGTCGAAGACGTGATCATGTGCCCCATGCTGGGCAAGGTGATCGTGCTCGTCCGCGAAGACCAGTTGTCGCTGGCCATCGGCAAGATGGGTCAGAACGTGCGTCTGGCTTCCAAGCTGGTCGGCTGGGACATCGACGTGATGACCCGCGAAGAACTCGATCAACAACTCGACAGTTCGGTGAAGGCGTTTTCCACGATTCCTCATCTGACGGAAGACCTGTCGGAAGCGCTCGTGTCTCAAGGTTTCTTCAGCTTTGAAGACCTGTCGGTAATCGAGCCGGATCACTTGCAGGAACTGAGCGGACTGTCGGAAACCGAATGTGAAGCGATCGTGGCCCAGGCCGAGATCGAAGCCGAGCGGGAAGAGCAGGAAGCCAAGGTCCGCAAGGCCGCCGACAAGGCCGAACGCGACGCGAGCGGAAAACCGGGCGACAAGAAGACCTCCTCCCGGCGTACGATTCCGGCAACAGCCCCGACAGCTCCCGCAGAGGCAGTTCCGGCAGAGGCAGCTCCCGCAGAGGCAGCTCCGGCTGTGGAAGCCCCCAACGGGGAAGTCTTGAGTGATGAGGCTCCTGTCAAGGAGTCTTCCGAAACCGGTGAGGCACCTGCGGAAGTCCTGCAGGCTGAGGCTTCCGGCGAATCAGCAGCAGAAGAAGGGTGACAGCAGACGACGGACAACACTCGGGCTGGGGGGCGGTTTCCAAGACCCAGCTCACTGGCAGACTCACTCAGAGTCTGCCGAATTTCGAACAGCGCATGACGGGCATTGCAGGACTGGCCACTGAGCGAAATCAGTGAGACTCATGGTGAGTATTACAGTCCGGTGGTCACCACGACACCGTGTCCGCAGAGGCCCCACCGGGCCTCTGATCTCCTGAAGCAGGCAGGAGTGAAACCCCGAACAGATCGCCCTCCTGCGGGCCCCCCAGTGATTGTCCGTCACGTCGACGAGGAGTTAAGATTGAAGATTCGGATCTTCGCTTTGGCGAAAGAGCTCGACATCGACAGCAAGGACCTGATTCAGGCTTGCACCGAGGTCGGTCTGACCGTCAAGAGTTCACCGCTGGCGAGCATTTCCCCCGAAGAGCGGGATATGGTTCTCGCTCATCTAAAGTCGCGTAAGCCAAGCGGACCGTCCAAGGGCGGAAAGGCGTCCGAGCCGGTCGCCATTCCGCGCGAGCCAGTTCCCGAGCGCGCCAAGGCCAAGCCGATCCGTGCCTTGGACAATGTGCCGGTCAAGCCAGGCTCGCGCCCCATGGACGAAGTCGAAGAGGTCAGCCCCCCGGAGTTTGTCGCTTCCGAGGCTCCTGCCCCGATCCCGGCTGTGGCCCCGCCCGTGGAGGTCGAGACTCCCACCGAAGAGCCTGCACCGACGGTTGAGGAATCCGTCGTCATCGCGGAGCCGACAACTCAAACGACTGAGCCCACAGCCCCTGGCCCCGTGGTGTCGACCCCCATCGCTCCGGAGGATCTTTCCCCGGAATCGGGTTCGTCCCCCGCAGAGGCCCCGGCAACCCTCGCCCCCGTGGCGACTCCTGCCCCTCCCGCGGCCCCCGCTCACAAAGGCCGCATCACTCCGATGTCGCGCCCCACGCAGCCCGCACCCTCACGCGAAATGCGGCCCGTGGGCTCCGTGCGGGACATGACTCCGCGCCCGAATCAGCAAGCTCGTCCTCCCGTCGCTGAGGCTCCGATCTCGCGAGACAAGGACAAGGGCGGTCGCAAAGGCCCCGCTCTGCCCACGATGGCGATGCCCACGTTCAAGGCACCGCTCCCCTCCAAGGTCGACGGACCGGTCCAAAAGCCGGACCTCAAGCTGACCGGCGAGATGATCCGCGATACCGGCAAGGGCAAAATCGCCGACATCATGCGGAAGAACAAGGAAGCGGGCGTCAAGCGCAAGCCCGGCGATCCTCTTCCCGCAGCCGAAGCCTCCCGCATTGGCAAGTCGCCCATCGGCGGGATGGAAGAGATCCGTGAAGCCCGTCGTCAGAAACGCACCAAGTCGCGTGGTGACGATCTTGACACCCCGGACTTCGTGCGGCAGAAACGCAACCGCAAGCACGTCAACTCCGAGCTGAAGACCGAAGCCACGGTCACGCTGCCGATCACCATGCGCGGGCTCAGCGAACTGCTGGGGCGACCCGTCAACAAGCTGATGGGCGTAGCGTTCAAGTCCGACAAGATGATGACGATCAACGATTCCGTTGATGAGGAACTGGTCCTCGAAATCGGCATGGAATTCGGGATCGATCTGAAGATCGTCCGCGAGGACGATGTCGAAACCGAACTCCAGGCGTGGCTCGATCGACCGAACGATGACTTCGGCGTCCCGCTCGTCGAACGTGCTCCGATCATCACGATCCTGGGACACGTCGACCACGGCAAGACGACGCTCGTCGACACGATCCGCAAGAGCAACGTGGCTGCGGGCGAAGCGGGGGGCATCACCCAGCACATCGCCGCCTATCAGGTCGAGCATCACGGCAAGAAGCTCACCTTCGTCGACACCCCCGGCCACGCCGCGTTCAGCGCCATGCGAGCCCGCGGAGCCAACGTCACCGACATTGTCGTGCTGGTGGTGGCAGCGAATGACGGCATCATGCCGCAAACGATCGAGTGCATCGCGCACGCTCGTGCTGCGGGGGTGCCGATCGTGGTGGCCCTCAACAAGATCGACCTGCCCGGCATCAACGAGCAGAAGGTGCTCACCGAACTCTCGCAGCAGGGTCTGTACCCGACTGAGTGGGGCGGCGACACCGAAGTCGTGCGAGTCTCGGGCCTCGTCGGCACCGGAGTGGATAACCTCCTCGAAAC
>JAYTWO010000463.1:0-16446 GCA_043743415.1 Planctomycetota bacterium | reverse complement strand
GCCGAAGGGCAAGCGGGTCAAGGGAGATGGGGCGGAGACCTACACGTCGGGCTCACTCGTGGCCACGACTGCGGGCCGGATCGTGTTCAACGACATGCTGTTCCCGGGCATGCACTACTACAACTACACGCTGAAGAGCAAGGATCTGCAGCACGTCATCTCGGACTGCTACCAGGAGTTCGGCCGCAAACGCACCATCGAACTGCTCGACAACATGAAGCGGACCGGCTTCACGGAGTCGACCCGCTCGGGACTGTCGTTCGGGATCAGCGACCTCGTGATTCCGCCGACCAAGGAGAAGTACATCCTGGAAGCGGAAGGGCACGTACTCAAGCAGCAGAAGCTGTACGATCGCGGGGTCATCACTGGGGGCGAACGCTACAACAAGGTCATCGACATCTGGACGCACGCTCGCGAACAGATCACCAACGCGATGAAGATCGAGTTGGAGAATGACCTGCGTGAAAAGGGAGCGTACGTCAACCCGATCTATCTGATGGCGGACTCCGGTGCCCGAGGCGGTATGGAGCAGATTCGCCAACTGGCCGGGATGCGTGGTCTGATGGCCAAGCCGAGCGGCGAGATCATCGAGACGCCGATCAAGTCGAACTTCAAGGAAGGTCTGACCGTCCTCGAATACTTCAGTTCGACGCACGGTGCCCGTAAGGGACTGGCCGACACCGCCCTCAAGACGGCAGACTCCGGCTACCTGACCCGTAAGCTGGCCGACATCTGCCAGAACATGGTCTGTACGACGCACGACTGCGGTACGACCAAGGGTGTGACCCGTGGGGTCGTCTATCGCGGTGAACGTGTGGAAGTCTCGCTGGCCGACGCGATTCGCGGACGTGTCAGCCGTTCCAACATCGTGCATCCGATCACGGACGAGGTCATCGTCCGGGAAGGGGAACTGGTCACGGTCGACATCGCCCGCAAGATCGAAGCCATGGGTCTGGAGCGGGTCCAGGTCCGCAGCCCGATGACCTGCGAGGCGGAACTCGGCGTGTGCCGTCTGTGCTACGGCATGGACCTGTCGACGGGGCAACTCGTCGAAGAGGGGTTGGCCTGCGGCATCATCGCGGCCCAGTCGATCGGTGAGCCGGGTACCCAGTTGACGATGCGTACGTTCCACGTCGGTGGAGCGGCCCAGCGACAGTTGCAGGACAGCGACCTCCGCGCCAAGAAGGCCGGTAAGGTCCGCTTCTCTCGCATTCGCAGCGTGACGAACTCCGAAGGCCAGAACGTCGTTCTGACCCGAAACGGCGAGGTTGTCATTATCGACATGAAGGAACGCGAACTCGAGAAGTACACGATCCCCAACGGGGCTGTGCTGCTTGTCAAGGAAGACGAAACTGTCGTCGCCGGTCAGGTGCTGTGCCAGTGGGATCCCCACTCGGTGCCGATTCTGTGCGATGTCGGCGGGACGGTGCGGTATGAGGACTTGATCGAAGGCCGCTCGATGAAGGTCGAGCAGGAAGTCGGCGGACACATTCGCCGGACGGTCATCGATCACAAGGGCGATCTGCACCCGCAGGTCGTCATCGAAGACAGCACCGGCAAGATCCTCAACTTCTACTACATTCCCGAACGGGCGATCGTGGAAGTCGAAGAAGGATCCCATATCTCCGCCGGGACCGTGGTTGGTAAGACGCCTCGCGAAGTCGGCGGCACGCAGGACATCACCGGCGGTCTGCCCCGCGTCACCGAACTGTTCGAAGCCCGCAAGCCCCGCGATCCGGCGGTCATCGCCGAGATCGATGGCGAAGTCGAGATCATGCTCGAGAAGAAGCGCGGCAAGCGCGTCATCGTCGTGCATGGTCCGAACGGCGTTGATCGCGAACACGTCGTCCCGCACGGTAAGCCGCTGCTGGTTCACACCGGCGACTTGGTGCGATCCGGGGATGCCCTGGTGCGTGGTCCGCTGGTCCCGCACGACATTCTGCGAGTCAGCGGCGAAGAGGCGGTGCAGCAGTACCTCCTCCAGGAAGCCCAGAACGTGTACCGCGCTCAGCGCGTGGAAATCGACGACAAGCACATCGAGATCGTCGTCTCGCAGATGCTCCGCAAGGTTCGCGTCGACGATGTGGGCGATACCGATCTCCTGCCGGGGATCGTGATCGACAAGTTCGAATTCCGTCGCCAGAACCGGGCGCTGCTGCTCAAGGGCCGCGTCACCGATCCGGGGGACACCGAATTCCAGCTCAATGAAATGGTGCCTCTCGCCACGCTCGAGGAAGTCAACGCCGCGATCGAAGCCGATGGCGGCAAGCCCTGCAAGCATGGCAAGCCGCGTCCGTCCAAGGCCAGCACCCAGTTGCTCGGAATCACCAAGGCCGCCGTGTCGAGCGAAAGCTTCATCTCGGCAGCCAGCTTCCAGGAAACGACCAAGGTGCTGACCGAGGCCGCTCTGGCCGGCAAGATCGACAACCTCGTCGGTCTGAAGGAAAACGTGATCTTGGGGCACCTGATCCCGGCGGGCACCGGATTCCACAATCACCAATCGTCGGAAGTCCGCATCCGTCCGGAAGCTCAGCAAGAACTGCGAGACGAACACGCCCGCGTGCTCGCCGCTCGCCGCGACATGCTGAACGAATCCGAAGAACAGCAGCGTCAAGCCGGACTCGGGGGCACCGGCCCGCAGATTCCGTCGCTGCGTGGTCTGCTGCCGGACGAGTAAGCCGGACCGGTGATTTGACGAATTCCCCTCAACGCCCCGAAGTCTCCTTCGGGGCGTTGAGCATGGAGTGGGTGGAGATGTCAGGAATGGGTCGCGGCCTCTATCATGCAGAGAGTGGCGTAGCCGCAACCAAAGGGGAAGCCGTCAGCCAGAAGCCACTCACCGTCGAGGCGACCTCTGCACCCTGAAAGGGTGGAACATGACAGCCCAGGGTCGCGACGCAGGAGCGCACCCTGGGTCAACGGGCCGCGAGGAGAACGAACCCTGAAAGGGTTCCACACCGCGCCGTGCGACCGAGCGGTGCTGGTGTACAGCCCTTTCAGGGTTGGCGCTCTAGGGGCCGGGCTTTCCCAGGGTGCGCGCCCTTCGGTCGCGACCCTGGGCTGTGATGGACAACCCCTTCGGGGTACAGAGTGTTGGCTGGCCCTCAACAATTTGAGCAGCGTGCGCAGATTTGCGACGTGAGTAGCACAGAGTCGTCCCAGCTCTGATCGCTCCCTGCCGTGTGAGACATGAGAGTCACCTTTCGCGGAGCGCAAGGCGACACTCGACGATGCCCCCTCCCCTTGGACTGAACGCCCTTGTCGACCCCGGAATCCACAGCCTATCACGAAGCCGGTCACGCGGTCATCGCCCTCGCGCTGGGGCGAGCGGTGCAGCGGCTGAGCATCTTGCCCAAGCTGGAAACGCTGGGGCGGTGCGAGTTCCAACCGGGCAAGGGGCTGCCTTCTGCGGATTGGATCGAGCGCGAGATCCTGATCTCGCTGGCGGGGCTGGCAGCTGAGGCTCGGCACACGGGGGCGTATGCCTGGGACGGTGCGACTCGCGACTTGCAGAGCGTGCGGCGTCTGGCCATCCAGCGGGCCGGAGAGCGGCAGGCCGAGCGGTTGCAGAAACGACTCCTGGCCAAGGTCGAGCATCTACTGGCCCAGCCTGCCACTTGGCGGGCCGTCGAATTGATCGCTGCTGAACTCCTCCGCTGCGAGACGATCAGCGGACGAGCCGTGGTGCATCTGGTGGAATTGGGGAGGGCCCATGCTGACGATTTACATTGATGCGGATGCGTGCCCGGTCAAGGACGAAATCTACCGCGTGGCTCTGCGCTACAAGATGCCGGTCAAGGTGGTGGCCAACAATTGGATGCGGGTGCCCAACAGCGCGCTGATTGAGTTGGTAGTCCGCAGCGAAGTGGGCCTCAATATCGTGGACGACTGGATCGCCGAGCAGTCGGGCCTGGGCGACATCGTGGTCACCTCCGACATCCCGTTGGCCGCGCGGTGTGTGGCCAAGCAAGCGCGGGTACTCGATCCCAAGGGCCGGGTCTTCACCGATGCCGACATCGGCGAGACACTGGCGATGCGTGACCTGTTCGACGGACTCCGCCAAACCGGCGCGATCACCGGTGGCCCGAGGCCCATGGCGGGGCGAGATGTGTCGAAGTTCTTGTCGAAGCTCGATGAGTTAATCAACGCGGTGAAACGCATCAAGCCATAGTGGATGGTGCTCCGCGACTCGCTGTCGATCTGGTTCTCACACACTGCCTCGAAACCAGTGCAGAAAGATCCCTGCCGACACCGCCACGTTGAGCGAATCGGCCTGTGGACCCATCGGGATCGTGACGCGATCGTCACAGAATTCGACCCACTCGGGTGCGAGACCATCGGCCTCATTCCCGAACAGCAACCCGAGGCGAGATGTCCGCATGGCGTTGTTGTCAAACACTCCAAACGGAAACCGGTCGAGCGGGGTCGCACTCGGGTCCAGCACCGTCGCCAGAAACAGAAACCCGTGCCGCTCTCGCAACGCCGTCAACTGGGGTTGGAGTTCGTCCGCCTGCATGATCGGCAGGAAGAACGCATGCCCCATCGAGACCCGCAACACCCGCCGCGAGAAGGGATCGGTCGAGCCCGGCCCCAGGATCAACGCCCGCACCCCAAACCCCACACACTGCCGGATCAACGTCCCGAGGTTGTCCGGGTCGGTCATGCGAGGGCAGACGACCACCATCTCGGAACTCGTGGCGTCCAGCGGCAGCCAGTCGGAGATCGTTGGCGATTCCCGCCGCCACCCAGCTGCCACGACTCCACCGTGAAAGTCGTACCCCACGAGTCGGCTGGCGAGTTCCTCGGGGAGTAAGTAAATGCGATACCGGTCGGGGTCAATCCCGTCGACCATATGCTTTCGCCGGTCAGTGACCAGAATCGAATCGACCGCGAAATCGCTGTCGACCAGCCGCTTGACCACGCGGTGCCCCTCGGCAATCAAATGCCCCGAAGTCCGCGTCTGGTTCGAGAGCTTGAGGCTGCGGTACGGGTCAAGCCGCGTGTCGTTCAGGTCGGTGAGGGGGATCAGTGGCATGCGGGTTGTGGGATGTGAGTCGAGGAGGCATCGCCCAGCAGTGTAACCTCATCGCGTGGGGCGAGAAGCCGGTGACTCGCTGTCAAACAATTCGTGTCGCCTTTCGCTCCGCGAAAGGGCGTTCTTTCGCGGAGCGAAAGACGACTCTCCCGGCAAGTTATTATTTGACGACTCCTTACGCGATTCACCTCTCGCAAACCACCCACTCCAGACATCCCCGAACCCGCAGCCGCCCCACTGCCGACACACCAATCCGCCTGACCCCAGAAACCCTGTCGGCTTCAGAGCGGAGTGTCGAAACATCAACTGTCCGGCATCGTGCAGCGAATTCCACTTCATTCCCCTATCGGAGGGTGTTCCGCCACCGCCACCCACATCCGCCGAACACGAATCATCGCCGCTCGATTCATCTGCAACGCCGCCAGAGTCGCTCGCCCGATCGGCGACAAGCCCATGATCTCGGTACCGTCCCCGCTCCAGGCAAAGTGTTCGCTTCATGCTTGCTGTTGCGGATGAAACAAGGGCACGTCGGTGTGGGTCAACGGATCGACTGCCGACGTACTGGCTGCTTTGTATCGATTGCACATCGGGCACGAGAAGCACACGTTGCCGAATGTCGTTTCACCGCCGACAGACCTCGGCCTGATGTGCTCAAATTCAAAAGTGGTCGCGGTCAGCCTCTCGGCAGTTTGGCAATACACGCAGTTGCCACCAAAACGCTCGCGCACCAGACGTTGGAGCGTCACGGGGATGTAGACACTCCTGACCCGAGTGCTTCCACATTCAGCTGCGTCAGAGTATAGCGAGCCCGTGTTTTCAGGATCGTGAGTTGATCGGCTTGTTGCAGTCGGCGGTCCAGTTCCTGGCATTCTGCGGGAGTGAGTTGTTGTTCCCCATGGCGAGCCAGGAGATCATCGAGCCGGGCTTGAGCCGACAGTGATAACTGGGAATCGGCCAACGCTTCCAACTCTTCGAGACTCAGGCTGGTCAATGACTCAGAATCACTCATGAGAATGTTCTCGACAGGCAGATACCCCGGGACGGCGGTCTGTTTCATTCTACTGCGTGTGCCATCACGCGCCGATCTTTGTTTGCAGTCGTTTCAGAGATCAAGTTCATCCGCCAATTGGCGATTCCCCTGATGTCTGCCTTTGGTCCAAGCTCACCCTCACCCCTTCGCGGTCAGCCGCATGTCATGCGTATACGGGGCTCGGTATGCGCGGTCGGTCATGGCTTGGGCGGCGTCATCACCGACGATCTTTTCGGCGGCGGGATCCCACTTCACGCCGCGCCCCAATCGGGCGACGAGGTTCCCCAGGTGGCACACCGTGGCCGACCGGTGGCCGATCTCGATGTCGCACACCGGCAATTCCCGGCTGGCCATGCAGCTCAGGAAGTCCTTCGTGTGGTCCTTGCTGAGATACAGCTGGGTCAGCCCGGCAGCATCCAGTGGTTGCTTGAGGATCTCTTCCGGGGTCGAGGTGATCTTGCCGCGGGTGACATACACCTCGCCCTTTGAGCCGATGAACCGGGCTCCTTGCTGGATGTCCTTCTGGCCTTGACCGAGCGTGACCTTCACTCCATTGGCATACGTGTAGACAAGGCGGCAAGTCTCCGTGACCTCGTGGAGTTTCTTCTCATTAAACGTCGCGGTCCCGTCAACGGCCACCGGACCTGACTCGTCCATCCCCAGTCCCCACTGGGCAATGTCGAGGTGATGTGCCCCGAAGTTGGTGATCTGGCCGACCGAGTAGTCCCACCAGAACCGGAAGTTGTAATGCACCCGCTTGCCGTTGTACGGGCGAAACGGAGCGGGTCCGAGCCACAGATCGTAGTTGAGTTCCGGAGGTGCTTCCGAGTCGGGGCCGATGTCCTTGGGATAGTTCGGGCCGGGGATGCCGACGTGGACCTCGCTGATGTCGCCAATGAACCCGTTCCGCACCAGCATGCAGGCCTGCCAGAACTCCTTGCTCGACCGCTGCATCGAGCCCGTCTGCACGATCCGCTTGTTCTCGCGAGCGGCATTCACCATGCGGCGGCCCTCAGCAATGGTAAGGGACAGCGGCTTCTCGCAGAACACATCCTTCCCCGCCTGACAGCCGTGAATCGTCATCAGCGCGTGCCACTGATCGGGCACGGTCACGATGATGGCGTCGATCCCCTTCTGGTCGAGCAGTTCGCGGTAATCGCCATAGACCGCTGGCTTCGGTCCCTTCTTCTCGACCAGTTCCACGGCAGCTGCGGCGACCTTCGTGTCGACATCGCAAATGGCCGCAATGTCGCACCCGGCCCCTTGGAACCGGTTGAGGTTCCCGGTTCCCTGGTTCTTGACCCCGATGGCTCCGATGCTGATCCGCTCATTGGCCCCGAAGACGCGGCTGGGGAGGATCAGCGGAGCCGCAAACGCCGAGGCGGCGATGACGCCCGCCTGCTTGAGGAATGTACGGCGAGGGGTGCGAATGGCCATGAGGAGCAGCCTCCGTAAGGGAGTGGGACGATCACACACTACAGAGTAGTTCCCACGAAGCCGCCATGCCACTCGGCGCGAGTTCGGTGTCATCTCAACCCAGCAATCTCGCCAGTACCTCGACCAACCGGTTGATCTCATCAGGCGTGTTATACAAATGGCATGACACGCGGATGTGCAGGCGGTCTCGCCACTCCACAATGGGAATCTCGATCCCGAATTCGGTGGCGAGTTGCAGCTGAAGCGGGTGCGGCGTGCCGGGCTGTTGTTCGACACGCTTGAGTTGCGGGAGTTCAAGAGTCAGCATCGTGCCGAACTCGTTGTCTTTCGCGAGGGGGATCGCCCCGCAGTGGGTGCTGAGTTGCTGCCCGGCGTACTGAGCGAGGGTGTGGCACTGGTCGCGGAATCGGGCGAGACCGACCGACTGGAGAAACCGGATCGCGTCCGGCACCGCGAGGTGCGCTGCCGGGTCGCTGGTGCCCGACCAGTGGAACTCGTCCACCCAACGCGACTCGCGACCGGAGAGGCTGCGGCCCCAGCTGATGATCGCGGGCTTGAGGCCGGACTTGTGCTTGGGTTTGGAGTAAAGGAATCCGCTGCCGAACGGGGCGGCGAGCCACTTGTGCAGGCTGGCACAGTAGTAGTCACAGCCCAACTGATCGAGCTGAAGTGGCAGCATAGCGACAGCATGCGGGCCATCGATGCAGACGGGGATGCCAAGTGGCTTGGCCCGCCGGCAGACCTCCTCCACGGGCAGGATCAATGCCGTGGGCGAGGTGACATGGCTGAGGACAATCATTCGCGTGCGCGGGGTGATTCGCTCGAAGATCGCGTCGACCCAATCACTGGAGGAATGCGGGTGCAACGGCAACTTGGCCAAGACGGTCCTCGCCCCCGCCCGCTGGCAATGCGCCCCCCAGATACGGATGACCGCTCCGTATTCATGGTCGTTGAGCAGTACCTCGTCCCCCGGTTCCAACTGCGAATTCTCGGCCACGATGTTCATCGCCACCGTGGCATTCGGGACGAAGACCAAGTTCTCGGGGCGGCAACCGACGAACTTACCAAGTTCGCGGCTGGCCTCATCCAGGAGTGCCTCCTGCCGCCGGACGAAGAACTCCATCGGGTTGCGTTCGAGTTCATCGGCCCAGCGCTGGCGGGCTTCGCGCACCACACGCGGAGAGGGCCCAAACGACCCATGGTTCAGGTAGGTCACGCCCGGGGCCAAGTCCCACGCGGAGGGGAACTGGCCCCAGTCAAATCGCGACAGATCGGGAGAGGAGACGGACACGTGGGGCCTGAAGTGGGATGTGAGACAGGCGTTGCTCCATCACGTGGGGCACGTCACCGGCGTACACGTGCCCCAGAGCAGCACCGGGTGAGGCATCGTATCCGATGGACCTTCCACCGCAGAGTTAGCATTCGCCCAATGGCGAATGCACCCGCAGAGATAAACCACATCCGGATTGGGTGTCAGACGATTCCCGGATTTGATACGATCTGTGTTCATGTGGACGCTCGACGCGCTGGCGTCGCAGGCCAGAGTGGGTTCGTGGTCACGGGAGTCTCCGAATGTCTGTACTTGCGCGACGATGCGCTGTCCGTCTGTGCGGTTGGGCGGTGTTGTTGGCGGTGTTCAGTGGTGTGATGGGTGGGTCTCACACCGCGAACGCTCAAGCCCCCGCAGCTCCCGCGGCTGCGGCTCCGGCTGCTGCCGCACCGGTCGCGGAAACAGCCCCCAAGCAATCGTCGTTGATGTGGCTGATCCACACGTCGGGCTGGATCGGCGGCGTGCTGCTGTTGATGTCGTTTTACTTTGTGGCCCAGGTGGTGCGGCTGTTTCAGGACTTGCGGCCCGAAGTGGTCATGCCGCAAGGGCTGATCGAGGACATGGACAAACTGCTCGCCGCTCGCGACTACCCGGGGATTCTGCGGATCGCCAAGGAAAGCCAGTGCGAACTGGGACAACTGGTCACTTCGGGGATCACGTCGCTCTCCAGCGGTCTGGCGGAAGCCCGCGAGTCGGTCGACCGCATGGGCGAAGTCGTCACGGTCGAAATGGAGAAACGCATCAGCATGCTGGCAGTCATTGGGTCGCTCGGCCCCTTGATCGGACTGCTCGGCACGCTGAAAGGGATGATCAGCAGCTTCAGCGTGATCGCCAGTGGCGAGCAGATGAAGGCCGCTGAAGTCGCCTTCGGAATCTCCGAAGCTCTGGTGATTACGTTCGAGGGGGTGGCCCTCTCGGTGCCCGCGATCTTCCTGTTCGCGGTGTTCAAGAACCGCGTGGCCTCTTTGAGCTTGCAGGCGATTGCGATGGCCGATGAGTTCCTGATTCGGGTGCATGCCTCGGCATCTCGCGGCAAGTCCGGCGGTGCCCCGACAGCGGCTCCCGCAGCTCCCCAAGCCTGATGCGTCTCCTCGATCAGCGTGTCCAAGCAGGAGTGAATCAATGTCCGCGAAAACCAGTGAAGGGGTCGAACCCAATCTGACGCCGATCCTCGACATGGTCTTCCAGCTGATCACGTTCTTCATGCTCGTGATCAACTTCAAGGGGGCGTCGATGGATTTGACTCTGCAACTGCCGGTGCTGGGTTCGGCCCGACCACTGGAGTACACCGGCACGTTCGAGCCGATCGTGCTGAATATCGATCCCCGAGGCGGAGTGAAGGCGTTTGGGAAACCGGTGGACGTGAATGTGTTCGTCCCGCACGAAGCCAAGATGCTCAAGCTGCAGTTGAAGGCCCTCAACAAGGAGTTGAAAGAGGGGGAGGAATTGCCCGTGCCAGTCATCATTCGGGCCGACAAGGTGACCGACTTCGCCACTGTGCTGGGGGTCATTCGGCTGTGCCAGGCGCAGGGTTACCGGAATATCGCCCTGAGTGCCATGAACCGTCAGGGAGGCACATAAATGGCTCGCCGCCGCAAAAAACACAAACCCCCGGGTGAGGTGCAGATCAACCTGGCTGCGATGCTGGACATGGCGTTCCAGCTTCTGGCGTTCTTCATTCTGACATTCCGTCCGGCACCGATCGAGGGTCACTTCCAGCTGCACATGCCGCCGCCGGGTTCGATCGCCCAGCCCGTCGAGTCGACCGAGTCGACGGACCCTTCTCCCGGCGCGGAGAGTTCGTTCGTAGAGACGCTGGATATGTTCGTGTTGTCCGACAACCAAGGGCTGGTGACTACGATCAACGTCGGGCAGACCACGGTCGTGGCAGGCCGCCTGACCCCGGCGGCGATTCAGCAACTCAATACGAGCCTACGGTCCAACCTCCAGATTGCCGCGTACGAACGCATTCAGTTGCATGTGGACCGCCGCCTGCACTATGAAGAGTTGATGAAGATCGTGGATGTCTGCACCCGGCAGACGCTGCCCGATGGAACGCAGATGCGGCAGGTCGGATTCATGGAGCTGGCGAACCAGGGCGAGTGAGGGTGGAGTGTCGTCTTTCGCACCGCGAAAGAACGCACTTTCGCGGTCCGAAAGGCGACACGCTGGGTGTACAATGACCCGAACGGGAGGCCGCTCATGCGACGCAGAACTGTGCGACCGTTTGGTTCTTCGCTCACCGCTTCGCGGGCCATGTCGATGCTCGTCGGCTTGGCCGTGTTGTGGGTGATGTACGACACCATCCGCCAACCCGCAACTTGGGGCTGGCTGGCCGCTGGCGAGGACGACACGCTGGCCCAGGCTCCCGTCGCTCCGGCTGCGAGGGCTGAACTCCTCGACGAGAATGTCTCCCCCGGTCCCAACGATCTGGACCCGGATGCGTTAAAGCATTTCCAAGAGATCGCGGAACTGATCACTGATAAGACGAAACTCCATTCCCGAGAAATGATGGCCTATTGGCAACTGCTCGGTTGGAGTCGGACCCAGCCGTTCGCAGAGTTCGAGCAGCGGGCCCAGCGGGATCTGATCCTCACACAAATGTGGGAGGAACCGCAGAAGTACCGGGGCAAGCCCCTGCGGTTGCGGCTGCATGTGCGCCGGGTGCTGGAGTGGGAGAGCGAGAAGAATCCGCTGCATGTCCCCAAGGTTTACGAAGCGATGGGCTGGACGGACGAGTCGAAGTCGTTGCCCTACACCATCGTCTTCACGGAGAAACCGCCGGGGTTGCCCGTCGGCTCAAACGTGGAGGCGGAGGTGGTGTTCGTTGGCTACTTCCTCAAGATCCTGGCTTACGATGCGTTTGATGCCAAACGCGGCACTCCGCTGCTGATGGGCCGTGTCCGCGTGATTCCCTCCACGCGGAAGGCCACCGTGGCCATCAGTCCCTGGGAGATCGGCGGGCTGGTGCTGGCTGGCGTGCTGCTCATTCCGATTGGGTTCTGGTACATGAAGCAGAGTCGACCCCGCAACCGCGTGACAGACTTGTCACATTCAGAGGTCGATCCCCAGTGGGTGCCGTTTCAGGATCCCGCTCCGCTGACGATGACCGAGTTCGACCCGACCTGCGTGGGATCGCCCACTGGGGCAGCTCACGAGGCACAAGTCTCTCCACCCAACGTTCCGCCCGCCTCTGAGGCGAGCGGCCGATGAGAATCTACCGATCAGCCGGAACGCGTTAGCGTCCGGTTTCAACCGTGGGCAAGCGCCCTGCGGCTGATAAATGGTAATTCCTCTCATGCCACTCGCCTCTTAATACTGCATCAGGACTCCAACGCCGAAATAAGTATTGACGGGACGCTCGTGCTACGGCTCCAGATTCGGCGAAACGAGTTGAGCTTCCAACCACGGGGCCAGCGCCTCGGCGGCCAGTTCATGCGCTCGTGGGTTCGGGTGGGAGTCAAAGCGGTTCACCACCAGCCCTTCGCTCACATGCGGCACGAGGGTCGGTCGCAGATCCAGGTACGGCGTGTTGTGCTCCCGGCAATACTTCCCCAGCTGTTCGTGGGCCACCGCGAAAGTGTCCGCCCCTCCCAGATCGGATAGGAAGGGAAACGCGACGATGGCCAGACGTGTCCCGTGGGAATCGCAGGTCAGTCGCAGCTGATCGAGCTTCCTCGTAAAGCGAGGCCACGGTTCGGAGGTATAGGCCCCCTTCAGATAGCCGTAATAGGCGGACGCCTCCGGTCGCCGCAGAGCCTGCCAGCGATACCACAGCAGGTTATAAAAATAGGTGTGACTAAACAGCCAACTGCGGGGGGCCATTTCGGCCAGCGATGCAAGATGCTGAGCGGTGCGATCGTCGAAGTATTCGATGTCATTGGGGACGAACACGTAAACCATCAGATCGGTCGGCCGTTTCTCTCGATACAGATCGGCCACCAGCCCATCCGTCAGCAAGCGGATATCGGTCCCCGGCACACTTGCGTTGGAGACCAGCCACTGGCCGGGGCGTTCGCGGTCCCAGCGGGATCGCAGGCGGTTGGTAAATCGATCGGCGATGTGCTTCACCCCGTGCCCAAAGGTGAAGCTGTCGCCGACGAATACGATCGACTGTTGACCCGGCGAGAGTACGGTGGGGAGTGGCTGGTCATCGCGAAACCCATCACGATTCGGCTGGACGTGTAATGTGAACCAGCGGCGCGAGACGTTGGTCTGGCTGAAGGCATCGGTCTGATCGTAGAACAGGGCGCAGCCGATCTCGGGGAGCGTGAGCAGGGCCAGGAGCATCCACAGCCCGAGTCCGGCGTGGACGAACTTCCGCGCGCGGGGTTTGTCCCGCCAGCGCCGCCGCAATTTCAACAATCCATAGAAGGTGATGGCACCGCCGAACAGCCACAGACCCAGTCCGATGGTGTAGGCCAGTGACCAGGCGAAGAGATTCTGAATCACCGAGGGGTGCCTCGCGCGGGAGTGAAGTCTGGGGCCTTGCCGAGTGTCGTGTTTCGCTTTGCGAAAGCACGTCCTTTCTCGGAGCGAAAGGCGACACTCTTTAGAACACGGGGTAGATAAACGGGGCCAGACCGGTGGTCGAGAGGAACGCCAGAGCCCCCAGCAGCAACAGCACGATCATGATTGGGATCAGCCACCACTTGCCTTCCTGGCGCAGGAACTCCCAGAACTCGGCGATGATGCCGGGGTCTGGTTGGTTGGCTAAACGTTCCATCTCGGACGGCTCGGGCTTCGCGAGTTCGGGGGTGTTCGGTTCCATGGGACATTTCCAAGCAAGCCCAGGGGTTGCAACCCCTGGGCTTTCACTGATTACTTGTCGGGGTGGCCGCCGTTGGGACATGCCCACCGCCGCCCTGCCCCCCCTGCCAGACAGCGGCCAATGGCACCTCGATTGGCCAATCCCAGGACTGGCCAAGATTTCGAGTTGCCAGGGATCGTGGGCAGACCCGGCCCGAGACAAAATCTCGATCTCGTTAGTGGGGCTTCCGCGTAAACTGTACAATCCGGCCTCTCATCGCGCTGGTCTCAAATACGGGGTCAAGCTATGGTTGCTGCGTCGAGACTGATGACGCAGCGTGTCGTCTCGCTAATGGTCAACCCACAATTGAGGAATCGCCCATGGTCAAGACATTCATTGCCGTTGTATTCCTGTCTCTCTTCGCCTCGCCGCTCTTCGCAGCCGATCCGCGCCCAGTCGCGGGTCTCGTCCCCGGCATTAAGGTGCTGCCCGACAAGGCTCCGGATTGCACGTCACTCAAGACGATCGTGGAGAGTGTCACTCGCGGCTGTCAGACGAACGATGAGAAGGCGATCGCCATCTACAACTTCATGCGGATGACGCACTATCACCGCTCGTACCCCAGCGAGCCGGGCGGCATTCCCGTACTCAAGGAGATCAATTGCTACGGCTGGAGCCTGTGCGGTGGGCTGCATGCGGAGCAGTCGGCGTTGTGGCGCGAGTTGGGATGGGAATGGCGGGTCGTGGGCTGGCCGGGCCATACGACAGTCGAGGCGTTTTATGATGGACGTTGGCATTACCTGGATGTGTTCCTCAAGTTCTACGCCTGGATGCCGGACCCGAATCATCCGGGTCGGCGGACGATCGCGGGGGAGGATGATCTGGCTGCGAATCCCCAGGAACTCCTGCTCGATGCCTTCGTCCTTGATGAGTCCCGCAAGGTGATGTACGCCAAGGACAACCGATTCGAACTGATTGGCGAGAAGGCGAACTGGCAAGCCCCAGCGTTTCTGGTCTGCGGCGATGACATTCCGGGGATCATCCACGGCGTCACGCACAAGAACCGCGTCGGAGCCGAGCCGGGTTGGGGGGGCATACTGCATGCCACCGGGGATTATTCGGCGGAGGTGAATCTCGCCCCCGGCTTTGCACTCACCAACACCTGGGACAAGGCCGAGGGGGCGTGGTATTGGTCGGGTTCGCAGATCGCTCCGTGCCACACCTGTGGCGACAAGGAGATTCGTAACTCCCCCGAGAAGGGACCGCTGGCCGAGCCGTACCTGGGCCCCGATTGGAACGCTGAGAGCTACGCCAATGGACAGATCGACTTTCAGCCCGACCTGTCACACCGCGATTGCCTGAAGTCATTTGCCGTCGTGGAGAACGTCCAGTGGGCCGATGGCGGATTAGTCCCTGAGAAGTCGGGATCCCCGGCACGTGTGACCGTGCTGTTGCAATCGCCCTACATCCTCACGCAAGCCAGCGGATCGGGGACTGGGGTGGCGGCATTCGAGGTCAGTATCGATGGCGGCCAAACGTGGAATTCCGCTGACCTCAAAGACTTTGGCAAAGCCATCGGTGGCCAGACCCAAGCCCTCGCGCGGCTGACGATCCAGGACCGGCTGACCGATCTGCATCTTCAAGCGACGGTCCAGAACAATCCGTTTGCGCTGCCGTATCTCTCGCCCGGCAAGAACACGGTGACTGTGTCCATCGCGGATCCCGCCTCGCTGGGCGAGAACAAGTTGGTCGTGACGTATGCCTATCGCACCGGGTCGCGTCGCAAGAGTTACGAGCAGCTGTGCCTGGAGGGGAAGGAGATCGGTCGCGGTCATGATGCCACCTGGGAGGCGACCCCGACCGTCGTCAAGAAGACCTTCCGTGCTGCAGACCTGCCCGCGAAATTCGACATCGACATCCCGACGCCACACGGCCTGCACCCGGTTTATCCCCGCATGCTGTTCGTCCGGCGTGAAGTCGTCTCACCGCAGCAGAAGCCGCTCCCGTTACCTGCCAATTCCCTGCCGCCGCAGGTCACTCCGGGCGACGCACTCTTGTCATTGCCGAACCCCTTTCTGACGGGGACGCAACCGCCACCACCGAAGCCCGTGCGACCGGTGAAGACCGTCTCGATGGAGATGAAAGGCGGTCGTTATATCACGAAGTCCGGTCAAGCCCCCGCACTTGAACAGCTCAAGTGGCCCAAGAACAATCAGGAGACCACCGACCCCATCGCCTATGTGATCAGCGGGGGAATGGGACAACTGCCCGCACTGAAGGACTTGGCGTCCGCGCGGTTGGTGTTCCCAGTGATTCGCTCGCATGAGAAGGCCCCCACGAAGGTCGGAGCGTTTTCCTGGCGGGCTCCGTCTGAGGCGAGCCAGCCCGACGACTTCGGCAATCTTGGCGATCTCCTGGGCACGGTCAACATCCCCACGCTCGCGGACGCAGACCCGAATTGGTCTCCGCCGAAAGAGTTCACCATCGATGTGACACGTCACCTGCGATTACTTCTCGTCGATCAGACGAAGTTCCACGGTTTTGCGCTCCGCGTGGTTCCCGACCGCAACATCGACGAAGGCTGGACGGTGCGCGTGCAGTTGCCTGCGTCGCCGAAGATCACTCTGGAAATCGACACCTACACCGACACCAGGACTTCGGCAACCGGCCAGACACTATCCCCTCCCTAGTGCCCCGTCGAGTCTTGATTTTGGGGTAGAGCCTCTTGAGCTTGGTGCGAGCGTCATCGACCTGGAATTGCCAGTCGATGCCGCGTTGTTTCAGGTTGGTTCTCTCGGACCAGGCTTTGGTCTCGGACTGCAGCTTTTCGATCTCCCCGATGCGGCGACCGGTCAGGCACTGGC
>JAYTWO010000462.1:0-4192 GCA_043743415.1 Planctomycetota bacterium | reverse complement strand
CGGCCAAGGGCCTTGTTGCATGCGTCGCCAAGGCCGCATGGGAGCCATGCCTCCGTAAATCCCTATGCCGTCAGGCATTTCGAAATCCCCCCAAATAGTGCGTTGAACCACTATCCCTCTTGTTCCTGCGTCACCCAGACGTTCAAAGCCACGTCTGGGCCACCCCGCCAGGCTGTGCCTGATCGATCAGGCACAGCCTGACCTACGTCTACTCATTCATGATTCTTCTCTTCCTTCCATCCCGGAGGAACCTTGTTGTCCATGCGCTCCCGGTACTCACGTCTGGCCTTCTCGATGTCTTGGCCGTGATCGACTAACCACGACCGTAACTTCTTGAACTCGACGCCTTGTTGGCCAGTGGTGCTACGCGGTATGCTTTCCTCGATTGCAACAGTGTCAATCAACTTACATTCACCACCATAATCTAACACATTCGGATCCGCCCCCAGTTTTAGCAATGAAAGTGCAAGATCGTACTGCCCTCCCCAAGACACAGCGGCCACAGTTGCTGTGCAATGAGTTGAGTCTACAAGATTAATATCTGCACCATGCTTCAATGCCAGTTGAATGCGTGCCAGCTTATCCGGAGCTGGCCCGGTGATGATCGTATGCAGGGATGGCTCGCCAATCAAGCCACCCTTCAAGTTCGGATCACCTCCATGCTCCATGACGGCTGTAAAATAGCCCGGAAAATAACTCCCAGCCGCAAGAATGGTCACAGATTGACTTGCTATAAATGCAGTAGGGACGTTCAGATTCGTCGTGATCACCACATTTGGATCGGCACCATGCTCTAAGAGCCGTGTGAATCGCCCCAGCTTGTTATCCGGAAACGCCCACATCAGGGGCGTGATGTTACCCGTTCCGCGATCATTGACGTTCGCCCCCGCTGCCACTAAGCGGTCGATTTCCTTCAGGTCGTCGGCCTCGATCGCCTCGCACAATGCAATCGTTTTCGCGTCGGTGAAAAAGTCCTTCGCCTTCCAGCCCACCTTCTGATGGAAGGGACGATTCTGGCCGGTGAGTAGATTCGGAATCACGTTGCCACCGCAGCCACACACTGACAGACAAATCGTGAGGGCACAGAACACCCAATTGATCCAGCGCAGGCGGGGTGGCCCAGACGCTGCTTTGAGCGTCTGGGTTGTGCAACAACAAGAGGAAACCAAGAACACGCTCATTTTCATTTCCTCCTGTTCCTTCGTCACCCAGACATCCAAAGCGATGTCTGGTTCACCCCGCCAACTCCTGCCTGCTGTCCGTTCGCCCATATCTGGACGAACGGAGCGACCTGAAAACACCACGAGCCGGGAGTTACCTCCCGGCTCGTGGTCATGCTCACGCAGCAGCCTCAGACTTTCGTGGCTGCGGTCGTATGGCTGACGGAAGAACTCTTACGAATTCTGTCACGAGCCTACGCGTACTCGCGGTTCTTGATGATGCCGGGGAGCGGGACCGGGTACTTGCCGTTGGCGTCGGCCTTGAGCGGCGACTCGGACTCGAGGGTCAGGCTCTCGATGCCGGGGGCGAACTCGTGGTCGTTCACGTCCGGGTCGAGGAAGTCCTTCAGCGTCCAGGCTTGACCGGTGTGGGCGGCCATGCGGCCCATGCTCGTCACGGCACTGGCCATCACGCCCCGCTCCAGTTCGTTGTACGGCTTGTCGTTGCGGATCGCATCCAGGAAGTCGTCCCACTCCAACTGGTAGGGGTTCTTTTCCGGCTGGGAGCAGGTCCAGATCATGTTCGCCTGGTCTAGGTTGTGCCCCTTGTAGGTGCGGCACCGCGCGGGCGAATGACCCGAGGTCGAGATGACCGCCACGCCTTTCGTGCCGTGGATGTAGCTGGCAAACTCCTGGTGACAACCCGGCACGGTGCGGCCATCGACGAACATCTTGGTGCCGTCCTTGAACGTGTACTCCATCGCGTAGGAGTCGAAGTTCTGGTCGACGCAGTCATCGCGGTAGTGCCGACCGCCCACTGCCTGGACCGAGACCGGCCAGTCGTTCTTCATCCAGCACGACTCGTCGATGTTGTGGATCAGGAAGTCGCTCACCGCCCCGCCGCTCAGCCACAGGAACCCGTGGAAGTTGGCGATCTGGTACAGCAGCTCACTCTTGCTCTCCGGCGGACGCGGCTTGACAGCTGCGGACCCGGTCGGCCCAGCCATGCGGTAGGCTCGGATCATCATCGATTCGCCGATCTCGCCGCCCTGGATGCGCTCGAAGAGTTCCTTGCGAGCGTGGCAGTGGCGGCACATCAGGCCGACACCGACCTTGAGCCCCTTGGCCATCGCCTTCTTGTTGAGTTCCAGCATCCGCGCGCTGGTCGGCCCGTCGATGGTGACCGGCTTCTCCATGAAGACATTGAGGCCCTTCTCGATCGCGTACGCAAACTGCGACCAGCGAAAGGCTGCCGGAGTTGTCATGATCACGATGTCGCCGGGGCTCAAGCAGTCCATGGCCTTCTTCGAGGCGTCAAAGCCGATGAACTTTCGCTCGGTCGGCACGTCCATCTGGTCGGCACTGGGGAACTGCACCGACAGGTTGTCGAAGCTGCTCTTGAGTTTGTGGTCGAAGACGTCAGCCATCGCGACAAGCTTGGTCGGGCCATTGCTGACCGACAGCGAGTTGGTCGCTGCTCCGGTGCCGCGACCGCCGCAGCCGACAAGCGCGACCTTGACCTTGCTGTCTTCAGCGGCAAACAGCTGCGGGGCGGTCGACAGGACTGCTCCCACAGCGGCGGCCTGCGTGGTGTGTTGCAGGAACTGCCGCCGCGAGGTGGTGTTTTCGAAAGGTTGTTGCATGGTGAGAGTCTCCAGAGGAACGGGGCAAAGGATCAGTGTGACGGAAACAGAAACAGTGTAACCATGCGTTTGAATTGATGCGAACGGGTGGTGCGGATTCCAGGTGTCGTTGAGTCAATGTGGGGCCGGGGGACTTTCGGCGCGACTGATCCCTTGAGCGGCGAGCCGTTCGACCAGCCACGCCTCGTCAGCGGGACTCAACGTCGGGATCGGGTCGTGGGCGTAGTCGATCCGTTTGTCGTAGGCTCCGTCTTCCCAGGTGCGGGCGATGAGATCCTGAAGCTGGAGTACCACATCCTGGTCCCCGGGACGCAGGGGGATTCGAATCCGGGGCAAGGCGTTCTGGAGCGGGGCCGGGTAGCACTCGGGGCGTTCCAGTCGCTCGGTGCGGACGACACAAATGCGATACGGGTAACAACATTTCCGGGGGATCAAGTCCTCCTGCACAAAGACGCTCCACCCCCCCCCGCGACCAGCAGATCAACCTCGACCAGATTGACGCCGTGCTTCAAGAACTCGACCTGTCGACGGTGAAAGACATCGCGATCGGTTTGGCTCTTCTTGTTGATCGGACTCAAGAATTCGATCGTCGTGACCAGCCGACCCTCTCGGTCCTCAATCCGAATGCCGCGATGAATCTCCGGTTCATCGGCGATGCACGGCTCATCCGCTTCGAGCGTGGCCGTGGCTGCATACTGTTCGACACCCGCCACCAGACCCGAGGGGAGTTGGCGTTGCAGTTGATTCCGCGCATAGATAATGAGAGACGCATGCACGTCGCCCCAGTGGGCTTCGAGAAAGGGGTCCATTCCGGGAAACGGGGAAGGCATGGCGATCACTCCTCAGCCATCGGGGTTGTCGAGCAACTCTTGCAGCTTCACCGCATGCTCGGGAATCAGCTTCGGAAGCCACGATTCGTCGAGCAGACCGACCTCGATAAAATCCCGAAGATGGGTTCGGTCCTTATCTCGGTATGAGTTGAACTTCATCCGCAACAGCCCCTCGAACGAGACCACGCGGTAGCCGCCCGCTTCGTCCACTTCGGCGACATCCGGGGAGGGGAGCGGGTATTCCTGACGCACCTTTTCATCGGCGTAGAGCAGATGCACTGCGTCACGCACCTTCAGGCTCCCCGCATCCAGAAAACAATCGATCGATGCGACATGCCGGTGCTTGAAACCCACCGCTTCCAGAGCCTCCTTCACGGCCGGAAAGTCGGCCCGTCGGATCAGGATGTCCACATCTTGCGTGTTACGAACAGCGGCCTGATCGATACGGGAGACCCACGCAGCCACGGCGTTGCCGCCCGCGACCGCATACGGAATCCCGGCTCGTTCCAGAGCTCCGGCTGCTCGGAGCATGCGTTCTTTGACGGCTTCCACGGCGGCG
>JAYTWO010000461.1:0-5962 GCA_043743415.1 Planctomycetota bacterium | reverse complement strand
GGCAACGAAGGAAACGAAGGGTCTTGTTCGAACTCTCTTCGTGACCTTCGTTGCCTTCTGTTCAAAATCAATTCGGGAAGTTGTTTCGAGCCAGATCCTTAGCAACCCGACGCGTCAGCGAGGTGGGAACGAAAGCGACTTTTCCCTGTGCTGCCCTCACTGACGCGTCGGGTTGCTAAAGTAAGAACCGGCGGCGAACGCCGTGCCGCTCGCGGAACAATTACTCAACCTGGATTGCCTGCTGGATGCGCTGCGAGGCTTTCGGAAGACCAGAGCCGGGGGTTTCGGCACTGGCTTGAATGATCTTCCCATCGGAACTCAGTCCACCGGTAATCATGCGACGCATCGTGGCGAGTAGTTCGATCCGGTCGCGCGGGGTGGAGCCCGTGACGAGCGTCATGTCGTGGACTCGCATCTCTCCGTTCTCGCGGGAGATTTGCACCTCTGCCCCCTGCCTGGCATCTCCGAATCGCAGACGGGCCACAGAGTCGCTGACCTGCATCCCGGTCAGTGGCAAGGTCAACAGGCTCACCGGGTCCACGGGCAGTTCAGGGATTTCGCTGAGCTGTTGCCAGATCATCGAATTAAAACTTTCGGCGGTGCATTGGCGCACGCGCTGGACATCGTCGCCTGCGATCCCGGCGATGAATTCATAGACCGGGATGAGATGCTCGATGGTCTGCTTGAGTGACGCTGGACGATCCTCGACGGGCATCAGGACATCTTCGACCTCCATCCGCCCGGGGGTCGCATGCAGCACGTAGGTGAGTGCCCGCGTGCCCTGAGAGACAGTCACCTCGGTCTTCGATCCCGAGTAGGAGATATTCAAGATTTCGGGCGTGGCAGCCTCAATCTCCGGCAGGGGGAGGGCATTCAGGATGTCCGGTCGCACGCGGCTCCAGACCCGCTCGCTGAAGTCCCGAGTCGACATCGACTGCAACCGTTTCACATCCCGCGCAATGAGCGCTTCCGCATACAGCGACACCATCGTGTCGGCCAGAAACAGCGAGGTCAGCCGCTTCGCTTCGCGCGATCCGTTCTCCACGATGGTCACTTCGGAGACGCGAGGCACAGCGGTCTTCTCGGGCGTGGCCGATCCGGTGGCACTCTTCGTATCGAGAGAGACGAGGACGGCCCCCTGCTCGGACTTCAGGACGATATCGAGATGGTCCTTCTGCTGCCGGGCTTCATAGGGATTCGCAAACAGGTCGACCGTGGGGATAGGAACCTGGGTGAGGTCCGCTGAGACCAGACATCCCTGATGCAACTCGCGGGAGGCCAGCTGCGACAGGCTCTCCTGGTCTCCGGTGGCATACGCTTCCAGGAATCGCTGGGACTGACGCAGGGCGGTCGCCAGCTTGAGGGCCGAACGGACCGTGTCTTCCTGGTCTTCCAACGCCGCATCGCGGACGAACCAGTGACCTTCGAACAACTGAAACTCGAGCATCACGCGACCGACCCCGACGACCGCCTTGTCGTCCTTGAGTCGAGCCTCGGGACGCAGTGATTTCTGCTGAGGCGTCTGCTCCGCGACATGCGTGGCGAGCTGAGTCAGCCAGACTGGCGGCAACTGCTCCAGCTGCTCGCGCAGTTCCGGACTGGTGACAGCCAGGATTTTCTCGCGATCACCGCTGCGCCAGGCGTCCACGAAGTCGCGGACCGCCATGACCAAGTCGAGCTGCTCGATGGCCGAGCGAGTGACTTCGCCGCGCCCGCTGTCCTGTTTGAGTGTGACATCATCGACGACCCAGCGGTGAATCTTGGGGTCGCGAGTGAGGGTGTAGACGACCTCGCGGGCCGTCTTGTTTTTGCCGATCTCGACCTTGGCCCGGACTTCGTGCTGGGAGACCTCTTCGATCTCGATGATCTTGGTTTTTCCGGTGGGGATGTCGAGGATGGCCAGATCTCGGAGGGCCTCTTCTCGGCGGAGGGCCCGCTGCTCAAAGCGATTCGAGACAGCCAGCTTGAGGTCCGCGTAGTCCTTCTCCTCCAGGCTCTTGGAGAACCGATTCACCGCCTGCTGGGTGAGCATTTTGGTGCACCCCGAGCTGAGGCACAGCACAGTGCAGAGCAGAATCCACGGCATCCGGAGAGAGCAAAGGGAGCGGAGCATGGGAGCGTCCTTGCCGACGGGTCACGGTTCCGCGAATGGGAACCTGTACAGACGGAGGGAGTCGAGAAGGCACCGGAGGAACGCGGAATCGCGGGGTTCGGTGCCGAAGGGGTGGGGCTTGTCGCACAACGCCCGAGTTCGGTCAAGGCAGGTGAGGCGTCAGCGAAGCCTAAACTGGGGCGAGAGGGCTGACATTGGCTGAGACTGGGGAGAAAGCGGCGAAACCTGCCGCTGAGGATCGACTGTCACCCTCGGTCCCAAGCTCCGCTGGGGACCGAGATCGTTGCCTGTCGGTCCCGAAGGCGACTACGGCAGCAGTTCCACGGGACCGCGATTGATCCGCTGGTCCGGGTTGGGCTTCGACAGCGGCAGGACGAGGGTCATCGGGGCTGTCTCCACTGACTGGGAATTTCGTTGCCAGAATCGTGGTCGCGAGGGAGTCTCGTCGACCGTGTGGATCTCTCCGGACACGGCAGCGGCAGAGGCCATTTGCTGCCCCACCGGGGGAGTCGCAATGCTCGTCGTCTTGCGGCGAGGCAGCAGATCGATCCCGAAAAACGGGGTCGGCGAGTTGCTGTTCATCTGGAAGTGCGAACGACCGAACTCGCATCCACTGAACGAGACACACAGCGCCAGCACCACCCGCAGGCGAGCGTGGGCAGGGGCAGGGGTGCGGCTCGGATTCGAGTGCGACATCGAACGTCTTCCTGATTGGAACGTGCAGCTGGCGAACGTAGCGACCTTCGCCAGAAGGTGGGCGAACGGGTGTCGATGTGGTCGGGTGCCCACAGACTTCCGAAGTCTTCCGAGACTTCGGAAGTCTGTCTCTGTGTGCGGTCGCTGGTTCCGGCAGCCCACGTTCTGGCGAACGTAGCGACGCCATCCTTATGCAGCCTCGCGACGAGACGGGGTCTGAAACAGACGCTGGTACATCGGGCTCACGGCCAGCAGTTGGGCGTGCGTGCCATCGGCCACGACTTGCCCCTGGTCCATCACCACAATCCGGGTCACGAAGTCGAGCAGGCTCTGGGACATCGAGTGCGTGATGAGCAGCACGGTGCGACCCTTCACGAACTCCTTCAGAGTCTGGTGAATCAAGGTTTCGCTCTCTGCATCGGTGGCTGAGGTCGCCTCATCCAGAATCAGAATTGCCGGGTCGCGGAGGATCGCACGGGCCAGAGCCACGCGCTGCCGCTGTCCGCCCGACAGTGATTTCCCCTGTCCGCCCAGCGGGGAGTCGTAACCCAGGGGGAGTTGATCGAGGATCGGCTGCAAGTGTGCCTTCTGTGCGGCGGCCTCCAGTGCGGTCTGGTCGATGTCGCGGCTGCCGTAGGTGATGTTCTCGCGGAGGGTCATGTCAAACAGGATCGTCTCCTGCGTGACGAGTCCCATCTGGTCGCGCAGATCGGTGATGCGGGCGTTCTGAATCGACACGCCGTCAATCAGGATGTCTCCCGCCTGGGGGTCGAAGAACCGGGGCAGCAATTGGACCAGGGTCGACTTGCCGCATCCGTTTTGGCCGACAATGGCCACGACTTCACCGGCCTTGATCTTGAGGTTGAAGCCATTGAGGACGGGGCCTCGCGATTCGTCTTTGCCACGCGGGGCATAGCGAAACGTCAGGTTGCGGAACTCGATCGATTCCGCATGCCGAGGCAGCGGGACCGCTTCGGGTATCTGCCGGATGAGCGGCTGGGAATCGAGCGTCTCCTGGATGCGTTCGAACGCGGTCAGCGCTCGGCGGAGCCGGGAAATCGAGGCGTTCATCTTGCGGCACGGATCGAGCATCCCGGCCAGGAGCGCGTACAACACCCCCAATTGTTCCACTGACATCGGTTCCGCAGTGAGCTGGATGCCATAGATCGCCGTCTTGTGCCGCAGCACCAGATAGGCTCCCGGCAGCAAGGCGACAAACAGGGATAAGATCCCCAGCATCTCCATGGTGGGCTTGGCAACTGAGTCGATCCGCACGACTTGCAGCGCCTTCTTGTAATAGTTTTTGTACTCGTCCTCATACGTGCGGCGGTGCTTGTGCGCGGTGCCGAAGGCGATGACAACCTTGATTCCATCGAAGGTCTCCTCCAGGATGCGATAGATGCGGGTCATGCTTTCCATCATCCGGCGGCTGGCTCGCTTGAGCCTCTGCCCCAGATAGGCCAGCACCAGCCCGATGAGCGGAATCACCAGCAGCGAGAGCAGCGTCAGTCGCCAATTGATCCAAAAGGCCAGGACCGCGCAGGCGAGGCACTTAAGCGGTTCGCGAATGAATCGCCCGCCCACCACCCCCAGGCCATACGACAGCATCTCCGTATCATACGTGAACCGAGACATCAGCCCGGCGGTGCCCTCTTTGGAAAACGTCTGGTAATCCAACTGAAGCATCTTGCGAAACAGCTGCTTGCGGATTCCGGCCACAGCAGTTTCCGCACACTCCCCGACCAACACGTCTTGCCAATAGTTGAACGCCCCTTTGACGAGTGTGGACACCAGGATGACCACGATGATCAACAAAAACGTGCGGTATTCGGTGGTCGGGAACCCGGGAGCGTGGACGACCCGGTGCAGTTGGAGCATCCACCATTCCTGGTTGATGGCCCCCGCCAGTTCGTCCTGATGACGGGAGAGATTCCGCACGGTGTCGCTGAATTGCGGGGAGTCTTCCGGCTCGCGGGCCGCGAGGAGAGCGTCTCTCTGGGACTGCCACAGAGCGATCTGTGCCTGTTGGCTCTGCTGGTTTTCGCGGCCTTTGGCGATCTCTTCAGTGACATAGGTTTGCAGCGTCTTCTCCTTGAGAAGCACCTGCATCACCGGGAAAATGATCGTGAGGTTGCCACCCCACAACACGGCCACAATCAACGCGCACACGCACGACAGGATAAATTTCCGTCTCTGCGGCCAGATGAACGGGATCAGCCTCTTCAAATCACGCACGAGAATCCATTCCCTGGGCGGTCACACGATTGTGGAGAACTCCCTCCAGAGAGTGGGCAACCGCTCGTCCGCAGGAGTCTGGCACGGACTAGACCACGCTCGGGCGGAAGGGTCAAGAGCGAGTTGGCAGGGGACGAGCTTTCGGCGATCGGCTCAGCCGTGGGAGAGTGGGGCGATTCCCGTTGGCCATCCACCATAAAAAAACAGAGCGGCCCACCTGAGTGAGCCGCTGCGTGGAAAATCCAGGACGATCCGGGATGCCCTCCCCCCCCAAAAAAGCAGGCACCGGAGCAGGCACCGGAGTAGGCACCGGAGTAGGCACCGGGCAGGCACCCGACCTACTTCTTGGCCTTCTTGTCCTTGGCCTTCTTGTCCTTGTCGTCGCCCTCTTCGGCGGCCTTCTTCTTCTTCTTGCCGGTCGTCACCTTGACGATGCGCAGCTTCGGAAGGCCGAACGGGGGTTGCCCCTCGGGCCACTTTTCCGCTTCCTTCATCTTGGAAATGCGCTCGTAGCGAGACAGAACATTTCGGGAACGGGCCAATCGGCTACCGCCCCGCAGGCTTTGATCGATGCTCACGACATCCACTCCAACGTGGTCTGGGCCTCGGCGAGATGCCGACGCAAACAACATGCGGGCCACGAGTTATGGCTAGGCATTACTTGCCGTTGCCCGTCGTTCATGGCCCCCTGGGTTCAGGGAAGCGAGACAGGATAGCAAAGCACCGCCCACGGTTCAACTTCGGAGCATCGCGGTTTTCTGATGAGGTGTGTGCATCAGAAAAGTAGGTCGTTGAAATAAAACGCCACTGAGGCGGCAGTTCGATTCTGGCACTCTGTGCAGACGAATGGCAGTGACTGGACCAATTCAAAGTTGAGTGTGCGCCGTGTGAGCCGCCGGGCTTGCCCGACGTGCTGCG
>JAYTWO010000460.1:0-13485 GCA_043743415.1 Planctomycetota bacterium | reverse complement strand
TCAGTTCGTCCACAACGTCCGAAAGCGTGGAAAAGCCCTACTCGAATCGCTGATCCAGAGCCTCGTGGTAGTAACTCCCCGGAACACCGTATGAGCCATGCGAGTTGGTTTGTTCCCGTGGATCTCGCTCCAACATTCTTGCATGAAAGTCCGGGAGTCCCCATGTCCATCGACCGTGTTCATGTACGCCCCCTCCCGATCATCCGTCTCTTCGTCAGCTCGACGTTCAGCGACCAGCAGCATGAGCGGAACGCGTTGCACGCGGAAGTCTGGCCGAAGCTGGAGCGGTATTGTCAGCAGCGAGGGTTTACGTTTCAGGCGATCGACCTGCGGTGGGGAGTGCCCGCAGAGGCGGCGCTCAATCATCGCACCATGGGGATCTGCTTCGAGGAACTCAAGCGGTCGCAGAAGACTTCACCCGAGCCGAACTTTTTGATTCTGCTGGGCGATCGGTACGGCTGGCGACCGCTGCCGGAAATTATCTCGGTCGGCGAGTATGCGCAGCTGGTTCAGCATACGCAGAGCGAGGCCGAGCGGGACGTTCTCACGACGTGGTATCGTCTCGACACAAACGCCATCCCAGCGGTTCACCTGCTGCGGTCTCGCAGAAAGAGCCCGGATGGCAAGGAGTACACGCAGATCAGGGACGCTGAAGGGAATCTGGTCAAGAAGGAAGATGGAAGCCTACTGGATTCCGACGACTGGCTTAGAGTGCAGAAGACGCTGTGGGAGATCGTCAACCGGGCGTTTCCCGCAACGGGTCTCGCTGGGCGGTTTCGGGTATCGCCGGCCTCTAAGCTTGAAACGGTCCCGTCGATTGCTCGGTTTCAGGCCTCAGCCACCGAACAAGAGATCTGGCAAGGGGCCTTGCAGGTCGAGAATGCCAAAGAGCATGTCATTGCCTGCTTCCGGACGATCAATGAGGGTAATGTTGTCCCGCCTTCGGAGCAGCGAAAGAAGTTTGTCGATGTCCATCAAGATGGGACGGATGACGGCGACGCTCGGTCTGTGCTGGACCAGCTCAAGAAGCAACTCGAAAGCCGCCTGGACCCCGCAAAGATCATTCGAACCGATTGTCAGTGGGCCATCGACGAGCACGGGAAACCCACCGGCGACGTGACGACTTCGCATATCAAGCAGCTCTGCAGGTGCGTCTATCAGCGGCTTAGAAGGATCATCCTCCAGCAGATCGAAGCCTACTGGGGGGGCTGTGATCTTTCGGCGACCAACGCCACGCTCGCCCAGATTCGTGGAACCAAGGTCGAACTCGATCTTGAATGTGCGGACCACCAGCGGTTCGCGGAGGAGCGAGCCCCTGAGAAGACGTTCATCGGTCGCGAAGTTGAGATCGCCTCGATCCAGAAGTACCTCACGGAGCCGACGAACAAACCGCTCATCGTGCATGGCCCGTCCGGCAGTGGCAAGACGGCTCTGCTGGGGAAGGTCATCCAAGAGGTCACGCCACGCGATCCGGGCGGCACGCGCGCGACCATCGGTCCGCTCATCCTCTCCCGGTTCATCGGGGCCACGCCCGAGTCGTCCAACCTCCGCTCGCTGCTGTCGAGCCTGTGCCGCGAGCTGCGACAGGTCACGAAGACGGAGCAGACCCCAGACGGTCGGACCGAGACTGCTCCCGCGCCGCTACCAACGGACTTGAACTTGCTCGTCGACGAGTTCTACATGCAGCTCGCCCAGGGCACCGCTGCTCGACCGATCTATGTGCTTCTCGATGCACTCGATCAGATCGATACTGCGGACCTCGCGAGGTCGGTCTACTGGATCCGGCGTGAATTAGTCCAGTCGGGGACCGAGTGTCACGCCCGGCTAGTGGCGACATGCCTCTCACCGTCAATCGACGCCACTGAAGATGGATTGACCGAGGACTCGGAGCCGTGCGAGCCGTATCGGAACCTGAAGGCATACGGACTCCTGAACGGGGAGCCACTGGGAACATTCAATGAGGATCAGGCTCTCGAACTCTTGCAGAAGTTGTTGGGGGCAGCTCACCGCAAAGTATTCACTGAGCAAGACGAAGTACCCACAGAGCAAGATCAACTGATCCGTTCCGCTCTCCGTGTGAAGACCTGCCGCTCGCCGCTCTATTTGAAGGTACTCTCAGAAGAGGCCCGTCGCTGGCGGTCATTCGATAAGATCCCCGTGCTCCCCGCGTCGCTCCCCGACACGCTGCTTTGAGCGTCTGGGTTGTGCAACAACAAGAGGGAACAGAGAACACGCTTCTCTTCATTCCTCTTGTTCCTGCGTCACCCAGACATCCAAAGCGATGTCTGGGCCACCCTGCCTGACCTACCTTGCTACCTTTCGACTCTACAGTCTAATATGCCGCTACCCAGCGCAATTCCACCATCAGCGGTCGAGTTGTGGAATGTGATCAACACTTTGATGTCCCAATTCTAAGGAGAGTCTGATGGTCACTTGCGCAAGATTCTTGGTGGCATGCTTCTTCCTGCAATGCACGGTGTCGCTAGCTAATGATTTGTTGACAGCAACCGTGGTGCAACGCGCGGTTGTCAGTCGTGCAGCTATAGGGCATTCTGAACTAGAGCAGAAACTGACAGCCTGTCAATACAATGAGAACAAGGACAAGTCCGTAGTTGTGTTTGGTGGTTGCACGGAGTCCGAGGGGTTGCGATATCCGTGCTTGTGGTTCAAGGACTTGTCCACATTATTTTCACCTGCCTCTCCTTCATTCGCGTCGATTGATCTTCCTCGACCAGTTGTCTTGTCCGACACATCCGTGAAGGTGTGTCAGATATTGTCAGTAGGCGATTCATTCTTGGTGGGGAGCGTCGGAGATCGTTGTGAGGTGATGCGATTGACGAATGAAGGACGAGTATTATGGAGAGACCTGTTTGGCCCTTCGTGTTGTCGCGTGGGAGTGAGTACTTTCGGAGACGCATTCTATGCTTGCCATTCAGCGGTCAGCCAAAGTCGTCTTGAGACACAAGCGGGAAATCATGGTTTTACTTTTCCAAACGGAATGTATGTGGTGAAGCGATACTCAGAAAGTGGGAATGTCGTTTGGAGTCGGGATGTTTCTGGAGGACCTGGCTTACATCACACCTCGATCTGCAGCACAAGCCAGCATGTTTTGGTCACCGAATGTGAGCGTGGTGAGTATCTGGAAGTACGCCCGTCTCTTCGAATCTTCCGCGCTTCTGATGGCAACGAGATAAGTCACACTCTACTGAACGAGCATGGTTCGAGTCTCATCACTGTCTCCAATGGTGATCGTGCTTATGTCATTTGGCGGGGTAAAGACGGGACAATTATGAGACCAGTGCCTGCGGATGGCGATCTAGGCAAGCCCGTCGATCTTTATTCATCATTAGTCTATTCCGCACGAGCACAGAATGACGGATTGCTCACTGTCGGATCTAACGTCGGACTAAAGGGTGCATTTGTTATAGAGCGATTTGACATTGATGGTAGGAAGCAGATGTACAAAATGGTTTTCCCTGCGTATGGGGTGGTCTCCTGTGATATCTTGTCCTATTCGGATGATATGTGCCGACTCTATGTACGATATATTGATCTTGAAGGCAAGTCAAAGCGAAGTGAGATCCTGGATGTTGCTTGTCCAAGCAAATGCAAATAAAGGTGTCAGGAGCGAATGGCGAAATGGGGTTCATCGCACTATTTTGTGGGATGCCCCGTGACCGGGGTGGATTTTCAAGGCATCTCTCCGATGTCCAATGGTTGCAGGGAGATACCGCGATCTGCGGCAATGCCCCTGCCCGGAGAAGCGGAGGCAGGCTCTGCTGGGAAGCCACCCGCCAAGGAATATCCTGGTCTCCGATGCGCCCATGGCGTGCCAGCCCCTGGCCGAGGTTCTCGACCAGGGGCCTCTTTCGGGACTGGCACATTGGACATCAGAGCCATGCCTCCGTAAATCCAGATGCCGTCAGGCATTTCGAAATCCCCCCAAATAGTGCGATGAACCCTTTTTGTACTCCCAGGACCGAAGCCAGTGATCAACAACCTATCATCCCATATTCATTGGACCGCGAATCCCAAGCGTGTCAGTCAACTTCAGCAACGGTTTCGAGATGTCCACCGACACTGGTCCTCGATCAGCTCAAGTGTTCCGTTTTGGAATCGATCGAAATCTGTTCCCCCGAATCCCTCCTGCGATACTTTGGAAATTAACCCGGTTGTCCTGCAGTCCCATGTCGCCGAGTATGCCAGGCAATGCCAGAAGTGGCTCGCTCTGTCGTGGTGGCAAAGGAAGCTCACTCCCCCACCGAGGTTTCCCTCGCTTCAGGACATCGAGGCTGAGTCCGCCCAGGCCCCGAATGCGTAAACCCTATTTCGATCTCACCGCCTGATACGTCTCCCCAAACAACGCCCGATCCACCACCCACACATCCGCCGGGTAGGGCGTCTCACGATCTTGGGAATTCTTCAGCAGATAATCCCCAGCCTTGCCGCGGAGCGTGCCACAGGTGGCGTGGACTTCGAAGGGGTGGTCGATCGGCGTGGCCATGACCCCTTGGGCATCGGGGTGCGGGTGGTACTTGCGCCATCCGTCGATGGTGACCTCGTCGGTCGCTGTGTAACGTTTAAGCAGTGTATCTTCGGTCTGTGGCCAGATGTCCCCCGCCTCGCCTCGGCAGAGAAAGTGCCCAGCTGCCACTTGCTCCTCGCCCTCCAGCGTCCGAACCGTTTGGGCCGCGTCCACCTGCCTGGCCCAGATCGGGCGAGTCTTCTTGGCATGAACCCATTTACCGGCTGCGTTGGCTTCGTCGAGCAGGGCTTGGTTCACAGTTGCGCTCATGTGGGGACTGGTCGTTTCAGGCATCGTCGAACTCTGTGAGGAAGAAGGACTGCACCCAGGCAAGAAGACAACTATGCATGCCAGAAAGAGGACGAACCACCTTTGCATGGCTGTAAGCATCGTTCAGCCCCTCTCATTCTCTGTGCCTCGCTGGACAGCGCCAGGTTCACTGTCGAATTTGATCGCAACATGAATGAGAGACGGAGTTTTTGTCGTTCCAGTGGATTTCGCAAGTGACAGAAACAGAGATTCCAGAACACACTGATCAGAAACAGGTTACGACATTGAGCGTGAGGAACCTGGCGCTGTCCAGTTAAGAACTGGTCCAAAACAACTTCCCGATTTGATTTTGAACAGAAGTTCGCCAAGGAAGCAAAGAAGCTTTGATTGGAAACCTTTGCTTCCTTGGCGACCTTCTGTTCAATTCCCTCTGTTCAAATCGGGATGTCTTTTTGGACCATTTCCTTACCTCTTCTTTAACAGCTCATGCAGCAGCTTCGGCGGGGACATGGGGAGTTCGGTCATCCGGATACCAGTGGCGGCGTGGATTGCGGCTCCGAGGGCGGCGGGCGGCGGGCAGATCGGGGCTTCGCCGACGCCGCGCACGCCGTAGGGGTGGGCGGGGTTCGGCACCTCGACAATGATCGTGTCGATGTTCGGAATGTCGAAGCAGGTCGGGATGCGGTAATCGAGGAACGTTGAGTTCCGCATGGTGCCCTGGTCGTCGTAGAAGTATTCCTCGTTGAGGGCCCAGCCGATCCCCTGCACCGCGCCGCCCTGCATCTGGCCCTCGACATAGCTCGGGTGGATGGCGGTGCCAGCGTCTTGGGCGGCTGTGTAGCGGAGGACTTGGGTCTTGCCGGTGTCGGGGTCGACCTCGACATCGACGAGGTGGGCGGCGAAGGCTCCCCCGACTTGGCCAATGGCGACGCTGGCACTCGCCGTGACCGGATCGCCGGTGTCGTGCAGCTTGCTGGCGAGTTCTTTGAACGACATCGTCAGGCCACCGGGGCCGTACACGCCGCCGTCCTCGTAGCGAACTTGGGTGGTGTTGACCTCCCAGATTTCGGCGGCGCGGTCGACGAGTTGGTCGATGATCTTGAGGCCCGCCTCGTGAGCGGCCTTCCCGGTGGTGTGCGTCACGCGGCTGCCGCCGGTCACGTCGGTGTACCCGACGCCATCGGTGTCGGCGATGACCGGGGTGACATCTTCAGCGGTGATGCCGAGGGTTTCGGCGAGCTGCATCGCCAGGCTCGTGCGTGTGCCGCCGATGTCGGTCGAGCCTTCGACGAGCGTGACCTTACCATCGGTGTTGACCGAGACCGTGACCGACGACTTGAACCCGACGTTGAACCAGAAGCCGCAACCGACGCCGCGACCGCGATTCGGCCCGGTCAGCTTCGACTTCCAGTGGTCGCTGTTCTTGAGGGCTTCGAGGCACTCGACCAGCCCCACGACCGGATAGACCGGCCCGTCGACGCGGCGGGTGCCTTCGCGAGCGGCGTTGAGCAGCCGCATCTCCAGCGAGCACATGCCGAGCTTCGCGGCGACTTCTTCGAACACCTGCTCCACGGCAAAGGCCGCGTTCGTCGATCCTGGAGCACGATAAGCAGCCGACCGAGGCTTGTTGACGCACACGTCATACCCCGTGACCTTGGCGTTTGGAATGTCATAGCACGAGAAGACGCACATGCAGCCGCAGGCGATCGGCGACCCCGGATAGCCGCCCGCTTCGTAGGCCAAGTACGCCTCGCCCGCGACCAGTTTGCCGTTCTTGTCCGCCCCGAGCTTCACGCGGATGAAGGAGCCCGGGGTGGGGCCGGTCCCTTGAAACACATCAGCCCGACTCATCGTGACCTTGACCGGGCGACCAGACTTCTTCGAGAGTAGCACCGCGATCGGCTGCTCATAGACCACGATCTTGCCGCCGAAGCCGCCGCCGATTTCCATCGGGATGACTTTGATCAGCGACTGCGAGATATTGAGGACCGCCCCGACTTGTAACCGGACCGAGAAGGCCCCCTGCGTGCTGCTCCAGATGGTGACACGGCCATCCATGTGCCACTGGGCGGTGGCGGTGTGCGGCTCGATGTAGCCTTGATGCACGGTAGCGGTGCGGAACTCGCGTTCGACGATGACAGCCGCCTGGGCAAAGCCCGCATCGGGGTCGCCCTGCTCGAAGTAGAGCCGCGAGCCGACGTTGCTCGGCGTGTCGGAGATTTTGGCACCCATCTCTTGCGTGAAGAGATCGGCGTGCAGCAGCGGAGCATTCGGCTCCATCGCCTTGCGCACGTCAGTCACCGAGGGCAACACCTCGTACTCGACGACGATCTTGCTGGCCGCCTCTTCCGCAAGGTCGACGGTGTCAGCGGCCACAGCGGCGATCGCGTGCCCGCGATAGAACACCTTGTCATCAGCCAGGATGTTGGTGCCGAGGTGCCGCAGGTTCACCGCCCCTTCGCCGAGTTCGACGATCTTGTTGCCGTGATCGGGGACATCCTTCCCGGTGATGACCGCATGCACGCCGGGCATCGCGAGTGCTGCCGACACGTCGATCGACTTAATGTTGGCATGGGCGTGCGGGCTGCGGAGGATGGCGCCGTGGAGCATTCCGGTCAGGTGGATATCGGCTCCGTACTTGGCCCGGCCCGTGACCTTGTCGGCCCCGTCGTGCCGAATCGGGCGGGTGCCAATGACCTTATACTTCTTCTTGGGCGAGGCGTTTCCGGTCGACATGAGCGAACTCCAGAGGCAGCAGAGGCAGGATTCAGGCGTCGTTGTAAACCGATCTGGGTCGCTCGGCAAGGGAGGGCGGGCACACTCGCGGGAGTGGAGAGCGAGACGCTTTTTGCAGACTTGGCGAATCGACTGGAAAACCATGCGTCCGACCATGCGGTGTCGCAGGTGCGAGGAGCCTCTTCATGATTTTGTGATTCATGATTTTGTGACCCTCCTCGGCCTCTCCGACGGAAGAAGAGGTTCACAGAATCATGGGTACAAGATCATGAAGAGTGGAGCTGAGGATGTTCGGCAACTCGCCTGGGCCACTGCGTCACCGCGAGTCGCTCTTCATCCGCGGTCCGGCTTTGCCATTCGTGGTCAGTGGTTTTTTAACCGGGGATGGCAAGGCGGGACTGCGGATGAAGAAACAGTCCGTGGGGACACTCGCCAATGGGCGAATGCCCCCGAGGGTTCCAATCCGCTTGCTTTCCGCTGGAACGTCTCCGAGTCCTGTGTTAGCGTATGGCGGACATTCGTCAATCATTCGGGAGAGTAGACATGCGAAATCGCGCCTGTGTTTGGGTGGCTGTTCTGGTCGGGTGCCTGGGGCTGTGGCGGGCTTCGGGGTTTGCACAAGAGAAGAAGCCGTATGCCAAGGGGGACATCGTCAAGGTCAAGTACGTGGGCGAGGTGGTGACGGGGAAGGTCGTCTCGGCCAAGTTGACCGGCTTTATTGATGTGGAGTTTGACTGGAAGGGGAAGAAGCTGTCCAAGAGCTTCCCGCTGACTCTGGTCGAGGGCAAAGCCCCCGCGACAGCTTCGACAAAACCCGCCCCCGGCTCGAAAACTCCGGCACCTGCCAAACCCTTGGCCCCCGGAAAGACCCCGCTACCCGTCAGTGGTGACGAGCCGGAACTGCGGACTTGGACGAGTGACACGGGCAAGTTCACGATCGAGGCGACGTTCGGGGGGCTGGAGGACGGGAAGGTCAAGCTGCTGAAGCAGGACGGCACGACCACGCTGGTGCCGCTGGAGAAACTCTCCGAAGCGGATCAGGAACTGGCCCATCAATTGGCCAGCGCGGAGAGCCCCTTTCGGGAGTCTCCGGAAGACGAGGCCGAGAATCCGTTCAAAGAGGTGCCCGACTCGGATCAGCCGGTCGATTCCAAGCCGGAAACGGATCCCAAGAGCGGTGCCACTCCCCCGAAGACTCCGAAGGCCAAGAGTCCATGAGAGCCAGGGGTATCCCCATTCTCCCGATCGTGCCGTCTTTGCGGACGTGACGCGAAATGACTTGTGCAGAAAGGAATATAACTCAACTTTCGATGGAACCCGATTCGCGTATAGCCCGGCGGCTGGCATGACCTACCGTTTATTTTAGAGAGCCCCTCTGCCGGAGATCCACATGTTTCACCAGACTCCATCTCGCATCGTCGCCTGCGACGACCATGCCCATATCACTTGTACGCTCGACATGACACTCCGCAAGGCCGGGTTTGACATCGAGACCTACCCCAGCGGTGAACTGGCCCTGGAATCGATTCGCCGCGAGACTCCTTCGCTCATCATCACCGATTGCCAAATGCCCGGTGGCATGGACGGACTCCAGCTGTGCCGGCTGATCCGCGAAGAGACCCGATTCGATCACGTGCCGATCCTGCTGCTGACCTCGAAGGAGTACGAGTTGTCGGAGAAGTTGCTGCAGCGTGATCTGGGGATCTCGGCGGTGATCGGCAAGCCGTTCAGTCCTCGCGAACTCTCGAAGCTCGTGCAGGCACTGGTGGGTGCCGAGTTGGCTTTGGTTTAGGCGCTGGTAACCAGTCAGTGTCGCCTTTCGCTCCGCGAAAGAGTGTCCTTTCGCGGAGCTAAAGACGACACAGTCGACAGGTGTTTGTCTGACGACTCTTCAACTCAGTTCGCAGGCCAGCGGAACCTCCAGAGCCGATCTGCTCGACCCGTGGGAACTGTCGCCGAGATTCTCTTCGAAAGTCGCGAACCTCTCCCGGCCTCCCGGTGTCTACTGGAATGTATGGTTCAAGTTCAACTTCACATCCCTCCCGATCACAGATTTGCCTCCGCAATCGTCGGGCGGGTGTCCCTCGCGGGTGAAACTCGTTAGCTTATCGATAGAGGGATCGAGGCCGGTGGGCCTCTCTCGAAGGAGTGGACCCCTCACATACTCAATGTCATTTCAGGAATCGCATGGATCCGTTGGAATCTCGTGTTCGAGATTATCTTCAAGGGCCGTCTTACCGGCCCATCAGGTTTGCACAACTCGCCAAACGACTCGGGGTTCGACAAACCCAGCTGGAGCCGCTGCAGGCCATTCTGCATCGCATGGTGGATGAGGGGGCCATTCAGTGGGCCGAATCGGGCCGGATCGAGAGCCGCAAGCGCGTGGACGGGATCACTGGCACCATCCGTCGGACCGCGATGGGAGACGGGTATGTGACCCCCATCGCCTCAACGATCCCCAAGATCGTGGGCGACATTGTCGTCTTTGCCGAAGACATGCGCGATGCCCAGGACAAGGACGAAGTTCTCGTCAAGCTGACCGGTCAGCGGCGATTCGGAGAGCAGCGGGTCGCCGTCGTCGAGAAGGTTCTCAAGCGGGCCACCACGACGTTCGTCGGCACCTATGGCGAGGACAATCACGGCGGGTTCGTCAAGATTGACGGTCGCCAGTTCAGCGACGGAATCTCGGTCGACGATCCCGAAGTCAGTGGCGTGCGGCCCGGCGACAAGGTCGTTGTTGAGATGCTGAAGTTTCCGTCGGCCCGTCGCTCCGGCGAAGCCGTGATCAGGTCTCGCCTCGGGGCACCCACTGAGATCGGCGTCGACACGACCTCGATCATTCACGAGTTCGGGTTGCCGACCGACTTTCCCGAAGACGTACTGGCGGATGCCCACCAAGCGGCTGAGGACTTCGACGACACCGATCTGGCCGGACGCGAAGACCTCACCGGGACCACGATCATCACGATCGACCCTGTCGACGCCCGCGACTTCGACGATGCCATCTCCCTGGAACACCACACCAACGGCAGTTGGACTCTCGGCGTCCACATCGCCGACGTGTCGCACTTCGTCCGCGAAGGGACGGCCATCGACCGCGAGGCCCGCGAGCGCGGTAACAGCGTCTACCTGCCGGGTCGCGTGCTGCCGATGCTGCCCGAGATCCTGTCGAACGGCTTGGCGAGCCTGCAAGCCGAACGCGTGCGGTTCACGATGTCGGCCTTCATGGAGATCGACAAGCACGGTGCCGTCACAGCCACCCGCTTCTCGAACAGTGCCATCCGGGTCAAGCACCGCTTCTCCTATGAGCAGGTGACAGCCCTCGTCAGCGGGCCGAAGGATCGCCCCGACTCCCTGCCGAAGGATGTGTGGGACACGGTCTGGCGGATGCAAAAGCTGGCTCGCGTGCTGCGTGCTCGCCGCATGGAGCAGGGAGCCATCAACCTCGAACTGAGCGAGGTCAAGATCGACCTCGACCGCGATGGCCGCATGACCGGGGCCCACCTCGTCCAGGGCGACGAAAGCCACCAGATGATCGAGGAGTGCATGCTCGCCGCCAACATCGCGGTGGCCCGCAAACTGGCCGAGGCCAAGCTGCTCTTCCCCCGCCGCATCCACCCCGAGCCCACCCCGGCACGGCTGCAAATCCTGCAAGACTTCGTAAAGGCCATCGGCTGCCCGGTGCCGCAGCTGCGGTCGCAAGCCGACATGCAGGCTCTGCTGAAAAAGGTCCACGGCACTCCGCAAGAGTACGCGGTGAACTTCGCCCTCCTGCGGAGCTTGAAGCAGGCGACCTACTCCACGAAAGAGGAGGGTCACTTCGCCCTCGCCACCCCGGACTACTGCCACTTCACCAGCCCGATCCGGCGGTATCCCGACCTGGTGATCCACCGCCAACTCAAGCAGGTGATCGCCAAACGCCCGAAGCGCGAGGGGTTCAGCACCGAGTACCTCGACGCCGTGTGCGACATCTGTTCGCAGACCGAACGCCGGGCCGCCGATGCCGAGCGGGCGTTGTCGCAGATGAAGCTGTTGCTGTTCCTGAAGGACAAGGTCGGCCTGCGAATGGAGGCCAGCATCACCGGCGTCGACCGCTACGGGTTCTTCGCCCGCGGCCTCGAAATCCCGGCTGAGGGATTGGTCCCCGTGGCCACGCTCCCCGGTCCGGAGCAGTACGAGTACGACCGCTCGGCCCAGCGGCTGATCGGTCGCAAAACCGGTCGCTGCTTCCAACTCGGCGACCGTGTGATGGTCGAGATCACCAAGGTCGACCCCGGTCGCCGCTCGCTCGATTTCAAGCTGCTGGACGACCTGCCGAAGAAGCACGGGCGTAAGTCGCAGCCGTCCGAGACACCCGAGCGCCCCGCCCGGAAGAAGCTCGGCAAGCGAAAACGCGAAGAGCCCGCCGCCCCGCCAGTCAAGGCGGGAAGGAAGCGGAAACGCCCGTCCTGAGGGGTTCGGCGAGTGTCGCCTTTCGCGGGGTGGCCCAGACATCGCTTAGGATGTCTGGGTGACGAAGGTGCAAGAGGGATTACAAGGGTGAGTCCGTCCCCCGTAACCTCATGTTGCTTTGCAACCCAGACACTCAAGGCAGTGTCTGGGTCACCCTGCCACAGATTGACGTGGCTCCAAAGAGGAACCATAATGGTGTCATCTTGCTTGGAGAGCCTCATGCCAGCCACCATCACGCTCAAGAACATTCCTGATGAGGTGTACCTCCGCCTCAAGGCCGCCGCCGAGAGCCACCGCCGCAGCTTGAACAGTGAGGCCATCGTGTGTCTGGAGGCGGTGCTGCTGCCGGGGCGAACGACGGCTGAAGAGGTGATTGCTCGCGCGCGAGCAATTCGTGAGTCGCTTCCGGAAGGCAAGTTCACGGCCAAGGACATTGATGCGTACAAGCGCGAGGGACGTCCGTGATCGTCGTGGACACCAACGTCGTCGCGTACCTCTACCTGCGCGGTGAGTTCGCGACTCAGGCCGAGGAGTGGTTAAAGCGGGATCGGGAGTGGGTCGCTCCCCGCCTGTGGCGAAGCGAATTTCGCAATCTGCTGGCTGGCTACCTGAGACGCAAGCAGTTGCCGTTTGATGCGGTCCGGGAAGTTCAACGAGAGGCGGAAGCACTGCTCTTCGGAAGCGAGTACGACGTGGACCCGCAACAGGTTCTCGAACTGGTTCGTGACAGCGACTGCTCAGCCTACGACTGCGAGTTTGTCGCCTTGGCGATCCGGCTGGGTGTCAAGCTGCTGACCGCCGACGGCAAGCTGTTGAAGGCATTCCCGAACCACACCGTAGCGTTCTCTGCGGCCTAACAACCCGCCAGTGACGATGAGTGTGGAGCGCCCCTGAATCGCCCACTCCCTCGTCGGGCGTCTCAGCACTGGCGGCCCAAAGCGACCGCCAGTGGCACCCGGCGAGCGCCCGACGGCTGATGACATCAGCCGGAACGCGCTAGCGTCCGGTTTCGGGGGCGTGTGGTCAGGGGAAACCGTGGGCTAGCGCCCGACGGCTGATGGCATCAGCCGGAACGCGCTAGCGTCCGGTTTCGGTTGGCGGGTGGTCAGGGGAAACCGTGGGCGAGCGCCCGACGGCTGATGACATCAGCCGGGACGCGCTAGCGTCCGGTTCCGGGGGCGGTGGCGGGTGGAGAGGGGAATCCGTGGGCTAGCGCCCGACGGCTGATCACTGAAAAGATCGGCTTCAACCATCCGGTCTTGCGATCGTCGATCGTCATCGACCAGTGGACGCAGGCCAGTCCGCGATAGGCTTCCGGCCCCAATCGCGGCAGTGAGCCATGCGGTTCGGTCATGTGAGTTCCTTGTAGCGGAATTCGTCAGAATTTCGCCGAGATGGGGAAGGGGGTCGAACGACGGACGGCGAAAGTCTGACGACTTCCGCTACGGAAAAGGAAGAAAGAGGTCAGGGGGGAAAGAGGTAAAGCTGACAGGCCATTACGG
>JAYTWO010000459.1:0-6012 GCA_043743415.1 Planctomycetota bacterium | reverse complement strand
GGCGACTCGCCTAGAATCGCCACAACCGATACTCAACCCGCCGTATGGGATGTGGTTTTACCCCTTTGCCCAGCGCGGGGCTAACAAACGGAGACGGGATCGGGAATAATGGAGGGCTCGAAAACTGTCAGCCAGAGGGTCATCAGCATCACGTAAATCCCAAGGGTTGCAACCCTTGGGATTTCTGGATTGACCGCCGACAGCTTCCCCCCTCGCCGGGATCGATCCTGGCGACTCACGAATTCAGGACATCATGGAACACGTTGAACTCATCGCCACGGCGGCGTTTGGACTCGAAGCGATTGTCGAGCGCGAGGTCCAGAAACTCGGATTCACCGAGACCCGGGTCGAGGACGGACGCGTCCGCTTTAATGGCGACCTCACCGCGATCTGCAAGGCCAACCTCTGGCTCCGCACCGCCGACCGCGTGCAGCTCGTCATGGGCGAGTTTCACTGCCCTGACTTCGAGCAACTCTTTGAACGCACCAAGGAAATGCCGTGGGAAGAGTGGCTGGGCGTCGACGCCAAATTCCCGGTCTATGCCAAGTCGGTCAAGTCGATGCTGACCGCCACGCCCAGCGTCCAGCGGGCCGTCAAGAAGGCCATCGTCGAGCGGCTCAAGACCAAGCACAACCGCATTTGGTTTGACGAGGAAGGCCCCGAGTACGCGATTGAAATCTCGCTGCTCAACGACCGGGCGCTGCTCACGATCGACACCTCGGGCGAGGGCTTGCACAAGCGAGGCTACCGCCAGATGACCACCGAGGCTCCGCTCAAGGAGACCCTCGCCGCCGCGCTGATCCAGCTCAGCTACTGGAATCGCGACCGCATCTTGGTCGACCCCTTCTGTGGCAGTGGCACGATCCCGATTGAGGCGGCTCTGATCGCCCGCAACATGCCGCCGGGTGGCGACCGCTCCTTCGTGGCCGAGACGTGGCCGCAGGTGCCGATCAAGCTTTGGACCGAGGCCCGCAAGGAGGCCCGCGACCTGCGGCAGAAGCCTTTGGAGATGTCGATCATCGCGACCGACATGGACCCGCAGGTGATCCGTCTCGCCCGCAAGCATGCCAGCGACGCCGGGGTCGGGACCGACATTCACTTCGAACGCAAGCTCTTCGCCGAGTTCAACGAGTATCGCGAGTACGGCTGCATGATCTGCAACCCGCCGTACGGCGAACGCATGGGCGACCGCGACACCGTCGATCAGCTGAACGAGGACTTCGGCGAGATCATGCGTATGCACCCGACTTGGTCGTTCTATTGCCTGACCTCGCACCCGATGTTCGAGCGGCAGGCCGGTCAGATCGCCGATCGTCGCCGCAAGCTCTACAACGGGCGGATCGAATGCACTTACTATCAGTATCAGGGACCGAGACCCCCGCGCGAGGCGGCGCTCGTGGCTGCGGAGTTAGAGGCCAGTATCCCGGCACCGCCGCTGGATTTCCGGCCGCTGAAGCCGCCGACGCGCGGACCGGCTGCGGGGCAAGTGATCGATACGTTGACCACTCCGGTGGAGTCGAGTGACAGTTACCGCGAGGACGACTCGCAGAGCGACTCCGCACCGCTGGTGTATGAGTCGACGGCGATTACGGGGTTGACGCCCGCCCTGATCAACCGCATGAAGACGCTCGACTTCCGACCGCTGAAGCCACCGCTGCGCGGGCCACGCGCGACCGGTGAGGTCGCGTCGTCCGAGGCACCGGCATCCTCAGAGGCCACTTCCGCAGACGCGACCGCCCCGACTCAGACCGATTGGAGCAGCCGCCCGATCCCGGCCCCGCCCCTCGACTTCAAGCCGATGCGACCGCCGACGCGCGGACCTCTCGCCCAAGCCGCAGCGGCGCTGGCTGCGGAGACTCCAGCGGAAACACCCGCCTCGACGACCGAGGCCACAGAGATGACCCCTCCCGCTCCGGCCCCCGTCGTGGCGTGGACTCGTCCGATCCCGCCGCCACCGCTCGATTTCAAACCGATGAGGCCGCCCACGCGCGGGCCGCTCGCTCAAGCGACAGCGGAGTCGGAGTCGACCGGAGACGCTCCCGGCCCCAGTGCGGAGACGACCAGTTCCGCACCGCCTCCAGTGGCCCCCACGGACTGGAGCAGCCGACCGGTCCCACCACCACCGCTCGACTTCAAGCCGCTCAAGCCGCCGACGCGTGGACCGCTGGCTCAGGGAGGGGGCATCACGTTGGCCGTTCCGTCCCTCAAGAGCGCAGCTGCGTATTCCTCGCGTCCGATCCCCGCGCCGCCGCTCGACTTCACACCGATGAAGCCGCCCACGCGCGGGCCGCTGGCTCAGCCGCCGGTGCCAGTCGAGAGCGTCGTCGTCGCCCCCGAGTGTACCGTCTCGGTCGAGAGTCTCGTCCCCGTCGCGGTTCATCTGTCACCGGAATTGATCCCCGCCGACTCAACGCCCTCGATCGAAATCCCCTACCTCACAGAACCGGAACCCGCCCCCGCCCTGCCCCCGATCGAACCGCCCCCAGTCGAAGCCGTCCTCGCACCGACACTGATCGAGCCCGTCCGCCCCGCAGCGATGAGCCTCGCCGAGATGGCCAAGAGAGTGCAGCCGGACATCATCGGTCCGTGCGAGGGCGTGGGTTGAGGGGGATCGTTGTCTGTGGGACGGGCACATTTGCCCGTCCCCGATCAGTATTCGCATACCCAAACGGGTGACATGGGACGGAGTGATCGTTCTCACGCGGGTGGGCGATGGGTCACGGACGGGCAAATGTGCCCGTCCGACTGACAACTCTCCACCCTCAACCCTCATCGCTCCCGCCCTACTTCAACTTTCGATACTTCACCCGGTGCGGTTGATCGGCGGCGGCTCCGAAGCGTTCGTGGCGGTTGGCTTCGTACATCGCGAAGTTGCCTTCGAACCAGTAGACCTGGCTGTCCCCTTCGAAGGCCAGAATGTGCGTCGCGATCTTGTCCAGGAACCAGCGATCGTGCGACGTGACCACCGCACAGCCGCCGTAGTTCTGGAGACCTTCCTCGAGTGAGGCCAGCGTCTCCACATCCAAGTCGTTCGTCGGTTCGTCCAGCAGCATGACGTTGCCGCCGGTCCGCAACAGCTTGGCGAGGTGAACGCGGTTGCGTTCTCCCCCGGAGAGTTCGCGGACGAACTTCTGCTGCTCCGACCCCTTGAAGTTGAACCGGTTGCAGTACGCGCGGGCGTGGATGCGGACCTTGCCGACTTCGATGAATTCATCGCCGCCGGAGATTTCCTCGTACACGGTTTTGGTCATCGACAGCGCGTCGCGCGACTGATCGACATACGACAAGTCGACCGTCTCACCCACGCGCAGTGTTCCGGCGGTCGGCTGCTCCTGGCCCATGATGAGCTTGAACAGGGTCGTCTTGCCCGCCCCGTTCGGGCCAATGACGCCGACGATTCCCCCACGCGGCAAGTTGAAATTGACATTCTCGAACAGCACGCGGTCGCCGTAGCACTTCGTCAGTCCCTCGGCCCGCAGCACGAGTTCGCCGAGCTTCTTGGTCACGGGAATCTGGATGTCCGGAGCGTCGTCGCGGGCATCGTATTGCTGAGCCTGCATCTCCTCGAAGCGGGCTAGGCGGGCCTTGTTCTTGGTCGCCTGCGCCTTGGGACTCATGCGGACCCATTCGAGTTCCTTCTTCAAGGATCGCTGCCGTTTGGACTCTTTCTTCTCTTCCACGGCCAGCCGGGACGACTTCTGATCCAGCCAAGCACTGTAGTTCCCTTCGAACGGCAACCCCCGTCCGCGTTCCATTTCCAGAATCCATCCGGCTGCGTTGTCGAGGAAGTACCGGTCGTGGGTGATGGCCACGACGGTCCCCTTGAATTCCTGGAGGTAGTGTTCGAGCCACGCCACGGACTCGGCGTCGAGGTGGTTCGTGGGTTCGTCGAGCAACAGCATGTCCGGATTCTGCAGCAACAGCTTGCACAGGAACACGCGCCGCTTCTCGCCCCCGGAGAGGGTCGACACCAGTGCATCGCCCGGCGGCAACCGAATGGCATCGCTCGCCACTTCGACCATCCGGTCGAGTTCCCACAGGTTGGCATGGTCGATCTTGTCCTGGACGGCGGCCTGCTCCTCGAGCAGCTTTTCCATCGCCTCCGGTTCCATCGGCTCGCACAGCTTCTCATTGATCTCGTTGTAGCGATCGAGAATCGCCTGCGATTCCTTGACCCCCTCCTGGACCTCTTCGTCGACAGTCTTGGTCGGATCGAGACGCGGTTCCTGCGGGAGGTAGCCGACCTTCACGTTCTTCGCGAGGCGGACACTGCCTTCGAAGTTCTTGTCCTCGCCCGCCATGATGCGCATCAACGTCGACTTGCCCGACCCGTTGTTGCCGATGACGCCGATCTTGGCCCCCGGATAGAACGACAGCCAGATGTCCTTGAGGATCGTATCTTCATCGTAGATCTTGGTGAGACCTTCGATGGTCATGATGTACTGCGGGGCCATGAACAACTCCATCTCGGGGCCTCGCCCAACGGGGAGAGTCGCAACCGAGCCCCGGATTGTACGCTTCAGTGGGAAGAAACTGAAGCAAAAAAGCGAGGCGAACCACTCGTGGTGCATTCGCCAATTGGCGGTCGTTGCTCTTCTCTGCTCCCTCTCCCACAATCGACTTGGCTTTCAGAGAGGACTCAATGTGGGGGAGAGGAGGCAGAATCTGGGGAAACGGCTTGTGAATCTCCTTCACGGCGTTGCCGGTGGCGGGTGGGCGACCCATTGCTCTTGAACCGACCCCGTGCATCGGGTAATCAGACGGGAGTTCGCCACCGTGTGTCATCCGGTGGGCCCCTCCACAGTGGTCGATCTGCCCCCCAAGTCCAGGAGATTTCCATGATTGTCGGCGTCCCGCGTGAAGTGAAAGCGGACGAGTACCGGGTGGCCATGCTCCCGGTCGGGGTCGAGGAGTTGACCCGCCGTGGGCATCGCGTCCTGATCGAGCGCGGGGCTGGACTCGGCAGCGGCATCCCCGATGAGCAATACGCCATCCACGGGGCCGAGATCGTTTCCGATGCGGCGGCGATCTTCGGCGAAGCAGCCCTCATCGTGAAGGTCAAGGAGCCGCAGCCCGCCGAGATCGCCCTCTTCCGACCGGGGCAGATGTTGTTCACCTATCTGCATCTGGCTGCCGACGAAGAGCTGACGCGGGAGCTGTGTGACACCGGTGTCACCGCGATCGCTTATGAGACATTGAAGGGATCGAAGGGCGACCTCCCGTTGCTCACGCCGATGAGCGAAGTCGCGGGCCGCATGAGCATTCAAGAGGGGGCCAAGTTCCTCGAACGCCCGCAAGAGGGACGCGGCATCCTGCTCGGCGGCGTCCCCGGTGTGGCCCCGGCGCAGATCCTGATCCTCGGCGGCGGGGTCGTCGGCAAGAACGCCGCTCGCATCGCAGCCGGGTTCCAAGCCAATGTCTGCCTGATGGACATCAGCGTCGACCGGCTGCGATATCTGGAGGACATCATGCCTCCCAACGTCAACACGATCTTCAGCGACCGCCACAACATCCGCGAACAGCTGCGGCTGGCCGATCTGGTGATCGGGTCGGTGCTGATTCCGGGAGCCAAGGCTCCGAACCTGGTGACATTCGAAGACCTGAAGATCATGAAGCCGGGGGCGGTGATCATTGATGTGTGCATCGACCAGGGGGGATGCTGTGAGACCAGTCGACCGACCACGCACTCGGAGCCGACATACGTCGTGGGCGGGATCGTCCACTACTGCGTGACCAACATGCCCGGAGCCGTGGGCCGGACCAGCACGTATGCCTTGTGCAACGTGACGCTGCCGTATGTGATGACCCTGGCGAACCAGGATCTCGCCTCGGCAATTCGCCAGATTCCGGGGCTGCGCGAGGCAGTGAACCTGTATCAGGGGCGGGTGACGCATCCGGCGGTGGCCGAGACGTTCCGCCTGCCGCTGGCATCGGTGGACTGAGCCCCCGAGCCGGAAGCGTCAGCGCCGGGAGCGAGCGACTCGCAATGAAGTCTCCGGGCGCTGACGCTTC
>JAYTWO010000458.1:0-7779 GCA_043743415.1 Planctomycetota bacterium | reverse complement strand
AGAGCGGCCAGAAGTGCGTCATCGCTCATGCCAGCGTCCCAGCCGTAGGCTGCGAAGACAGCGGCATCGAGTTTCTTGTGGGCCAGGTCGAGCCATGTCGGGCGTTCGTTGTAGAGGTTCGTCAGTGTCCGCTTCTTGAGCTTGGCGGCACTGGCCTCATCCTTCGGCACCACTCGCGGATACCGCACGGTTCCGATCTCGCGTAACACCGAGCCGGAAGCGTCAGCGCCCGGAGCTTTCGCTGATTCTTTGACGATATACCGATCCCACGGCCCACCGATCGTGCCGGGGAATTCGAGGTATTCAGTCCTCGTCCACTCCACAGGATTCAGCCAGTGGCATCGCAGCTGGTCCAAATCCTTGGCTGCAGCTGCGATCTCTTCCCGCTGAGTATGAGTTGTTTGGGGAAAAGGAAACGTTTCGAAGCATGTAGAAACCGTGTATCGAAAGCCCGATTCCTTTTCTCGAAGTTGAGTCCCCATTGCGAGCGCCCAAACTTCGTGTGCGTTCGAATGAAGCACACCAAACTCCCAGTCCTGATCAATTGCGACTGCTATCAACAGATTCGACGGACAAACAGAGGGGGCAGCCCATGAGAAAACTCGATGCTTCGAAACATGCGGAGTAACAGCAAACCGAGACAAATGCTCAATCGCCGCATACATTTCAGGTCGTGGACGCCACAACTGCCAGAATGGGTAATCAGTGAAGTGGTCAGCACTACGATCAGGCGGAACCTTTGTTTGTAGATACTCGAATGGACCATCATATTGAGCAGCCTCCATCTCGCTCATTCGGACGAAATCGATGATCCACGTGTCGAGTGGTCGACGAACCACATCGATAGCAGTCCAATAGATTTTGAGAATGTCTGAGTTTGGCCTACCCGAAACCGTTGGCTCTTGGAGAAGCCGAATTGAAGCGTCAAGTGGCAGGTCGAACGAACCGCTTTTCTGACATCCGATGAATCCTCGACCAGCATTTTGCATCAATGCTCTTGATTGATTTACGTCGGTTCCAGCTGTGAGGTTCGAATGGATTGTCGAGACAGTAATACCATTGAGAACTCTCGTCTTGTCAGTGCCGTCATCAAAGCCAACCATCGAAACATGGACTGTAGCTCCATCTAACACCCAGTTGCGATCAGATTCAGCAAAGAAAATTCCGCCTGTGTTATTTATTCGATCCAACACATCTCGATTGGCCCCGCCTCGAATGCCTTGTGTTGCTAACAGTCCGGCCCGTCTTGAGCTGCCTTGCTCGATTTGTCTCCTTGCCTTTTCAAACCAAAAGCAACAGAGATCACTAAATCTCGGAAGCCGGTCGTCCCATATGGTGCGCATCAATCTTGTGTATTCATCCCCCAACTCGGAGAGCAATCGCTTCCCGCCCAAAAACGGCGGGTTCCCGACAATGAACTCCGCAGCGGGCCATTCGGGTTCGCAGGGGTGTTCGGGATCGCTGAGATCGAGGATTGCATCCATGCGGCGGATCGACTCAATCGGCTCCAGAACCGGGTTACTGGGTGGGTTAAAGCCGTTGTGGTGCATCCACTGCAAGTAGCCGATCCAGATCACCACACTCGCCAGTTCCTGCGCGTACGGATTGATCTCAATCCCGGCCAGCTGGGTCGGGCGAATCTGTGGAAACTGGCCGATCCCTTGCCGAGCCGCGTACGTGATGACTTCTTTTTCCAGGTCGAGCAGCAAGTGCAGGGAAACATACAGGAAGTTCCCCGAACCACAGGCCGGATCCAGGATTGACACATGGGACAGCCGCTCGCTGAAGTCCCGGATCAGCTTCTTGAGAGCTTTCCGCTCTTTGGAATCGGCCTTGCGGACTTTCTGCGCCTTGGCGTCCTTGCGGGTCTGTTCCCGAATCTTCAGCGACAGGGCATCGATCTGGTCTCGAACAGCGACCCACTCCCGACGCAATGGTTGCATAACCACCGGTTCCAGCAATGTCTCAATGTCGGCTCGGCTGGTATAGTGCGCCCCCAGTTGGGATCGTTTGTCGGTATCGAGAATGCGTTCAAAGAGCGTCCCAAAGATGGATGGCTCGATATTCTCCCAGTCGGGAGTGCAGGCATCGGAAAGCGTCTTGATCTCTGCAGGCTCCAACTGGATCACCGTGGAGTCCGCAAACAATCCTCCATTGAAGTGCAGCACGTCCTCGCCCCAGAAGTCACCGCCCGAATTCATGGCTGTGAACAGTTCTTTGAGACTGCGAGTGAGCTTGGCGGGGTCGGACTTCGAGGATCGCACGAGCCGGGTAAACAATCCGTCCTCACGCCGACCCTCTGGTCCCAGTTTTCGTTCTCCCAGTAAGCCAATGTCTTCCGCGAACATGCAGAAGATCAGCCGCATCAGAAAGTGAGACGCCTGATCGGCGGGGATTCCGCGATTTTTCAACCCGTCAGCCAGAGTCCCAATCCGATTGGCCACATCCTGCGTGACCGCTTCGGGAGTCAGGTTCGGCCTCAGTGATTGTGGGTCGCTGAACAGCCTTCGCAGAATGTCGAGATTCCGGGGGTCCGCGAGTCCATCGAGGTCAAAGGCGTAAACGGTCTTGATGGTCCCCGTAAAGTTCGTGTGAATCTCGAACCGGTCCATATCGCAGACGACCAGCAGGGGGGGATTCTCCAAAGCCTCTCGGTACAGGAGTAACTGATCGTAGGCGGCCTTCAGATCGCGGCGTTTCTTCTTGTACTCCCAGCCAAAGTGCCCCTTTTTCCAGACATCCGCCCAGCCATGCCCCCCATCGGATTTGTTCACGCCTCTCTCAAATGTGTACCACGCCCCCTCGGGATCGGCATCGACTGGCTTCGGCTGGTTCAGCAACTCGCAGAGGGCGAGAAAGTGACTATGGCACGCTGAACGCTCGGAGAGCGAGGCTTTCTTCCAGGTGTCGACAAATTGTTGGGGAGTCATGCGAGTTGGCCCAGAGGGGAGAGTGGGGCGTCAGGTTAGAGTGTTGGCTGTGCGGTTCCCACTCCGGAGGGAGAGCCACTGGTTGGCGGCCGGATGGCCCAGCCGCTGGGTGGCACAGGTTGGCTCGCTTTGGAGCCTACCGGTGTGCCTTGGCACGAGAGGCGATCCAGAGAATGCAACGATGCAAGAATCTCTTTTGACTGTTGGCACCCTGCCGCATTGCAACACGGGCCCAGGGGCCCGTGCCACCTGACGCGATGGCAGTACCAAGCGGCCCTCTATTTCGCCTGAACCTGATCAACCTCATACTTGACCTTGAGATACAGCGTGAATTGCACGACCGGTTCAATGACCACCGGGTTGATGACCTGGTCAAAGCCGTCGCCGCTCAGACCGTTGAACACGAATGTCGTTCCCTTGCGTGCTAACTGAACCGTGAACCGCTGTCGGTCCGGCGGCCCATCGATGTGCTCTGTCTCGGCAGCTGTGTACGAGTCGTACATCTCCGTCGGGTAGTAGACGGCAGGGATCTCCGCGAAGACTTGGGCGGGGGGCAGCAGCTTGATGCCCAGCAGTTTGTTGTAGCGGGCCACTTTCTGCTGGATGATCTTGGTGGCTTCTCCCATGAGCTTGTCCTGCATCAGATTCACATCCGTCACGATGTAGTCGACCTTGATCAGATCGTAGATTTGGGAGCGGGCGGCAGTGACCACGAGTTGGTCGATGAAAGTCCGATCGCGGTAATGGACCGACAGGTTCTTCTTCAGTTCGAAGCCGACGAGTTTTTCTTTCGCGATGTCACCGGCCACTTCGAAGCCGTAGATCTTGGTCTGGGTCACAAAGTCGAGATACAGGTCGTCCTCCGCGATCTTCAGGGCCAGGAGAGCGCCCGTGAACTCCTGGACGACGGCTGCCATTTTTTCGTTGCACTCGGCAACGGTCTGGCCCTCCTGCGAGAGGCCAAAGACGGCCACGAACTCATCGGCCTTCACGTTCATCAGTACGTCCGCATCGACGAACATGCTGGTGTTCGAGGGAGGCCGTTCTTGTTCGGGGACCAACCGCTTGTTGTGTTCTCGCAGTTCTGCCCGCCGCTTGGCTCCATTTGCGGAGTAGGCCAGGTTGCCACTGACTTGAGCCTGGCAGATGCCGGGGCCAGCGATGAGCAGAGCCAGGGCGAAGAGGAACGAGGTCTTCATTTCAACACTCCACGGTTTTCAAGGATGGGGGAGGACTCGATGCCCCGTTCATGCGAAGACTGAGGGGTGCGGGATGCGCCCCGGGAGGGCGTCTGGTTGACAGAGCCACAGACGGGGCCAGAACAGGATCAACATACCATCCTCTGGTTTCTGCGTCTCCCCGCTGCGCCGCTTCGCCGCGTGCCAGGCGACTGGGGGCGGGAACACAGGATCGCTCTGATCGAAGACTTCGCGTCGCAGCTCAACGGCTCAACGGATTAACGGGCGCGACCGCTTCGGATGGTACTCCATGGAGTGCGTGAAGTAGACTGACTCGTATCCGCTTCTTTCCTTGGGTGATGCGATGCTCGACTTTGGAAACTTCAATCGGCGTTCTCTGCTTCAGCGATCCGGGATGGGGCTCGGGGCGCTGGGGTTGGCGGGGTTGTTGACGGAGGACTGGGCCAGTTCGGCGAGAGCCGCGTCTCCCGATGCGGGACTCGGACCGAAGCTCCCGCAGTTTCCGGCCAAGGTGAAGCGGGTGATTCACTTCTTCTGCAACGGCGGGCCGTCGCATGTGGATACGTTCGACCCCAAGCCCGCGCTCACCACCTATGCCGGGAAGCCCGCGCCGATCAACCTGACCACCGAGCGGAAGACCGGGTCGGCGTTTCCCTCTCCGTTCAAGTTTCAGAAGTATGGGCAGAGCGGACTCGAAATCAGCGAGATCTTCGCGAAGACCGCCGAGCATGCCGACGACATCGCGGTCATCCGCTCGATGTATGCCCAGGTGCCGAACCACGAGCCATCGCTGATGCTGATGAACTGCGGTGACTCGGTGCAGTCGCGGCCCAGTGTCGGGGCGTGGGTGATGTATGGGTTGGGGGCTGAGAACCAGAACCTGCCGGGGTTCATCGCCATGTGCCCCAACGGGATGCCCATTAAAGACTCGGAGAACTGGCAGTCGGGGTTCTTGCCCGGGATTTATCAAGGCACGTTCATCGACCCGCAGCACCGCGAACTCGAACAGCTGATCGAAAACATCCGCAGCCCCCATGCCTCACTGGCCGTGCAGCGAAAACAACTGGACTTATTAAAGACACTGAACACCGAGCATCGCGACCAGCGACTCGATCCCCGGCTCGACTCCCGGATCCAGTCGTTCGAGTTGGCCTTCCGCATGCAGACCGAGGCGGCTGAGGCGTTCGACATTTCGCAGGAGCCCGCCCATGTCCAAGCTCGCTACGGCGATGGCGTCCACGGGCGTCAGACTCTCATCGCTCGGCGGCTGCTCGAACGCGGCGTCCGGTACGTCCAGCTGTGGCACGGAGCCGGGCAGCCGTGGGACAACCACACTCAGATCGAGGCCAATCACCGCAAGCTGGCCGGTGAGATCGACGGGCCGATTTCGGCGTTGATGCACGATCTGAAACAGCGGGGGATGTTTGAAGAGACGTTAATTCTCTGGGGCGGAGAGTTCGGACGCACGCCGACCGTGGAACTCAGCGGTGATGGCAAGGAACAGATGGGCCGCGACCACAACCACTACGGGTTCAGCGTCTGGTTGGCCGGCGGCGGAATCAAGGGCGGGATGGCTTATGGAGCCACCGACGATTTCGGGTTCAAGGCCGTCGACAAACCGACGAGCGTCCACGACCTGCACGCCACGATCCTGCACTTACTCGGATTCGACCACGAGCAGTTGACATACCGCTATGCCGGACGGGACTTCCGGCTCACCGATGTCCATGGGAAGGTGCTCAGGGAGATCTTGGCGTAACCTGACCCAGGTGCCTGCCCCGGTGGTTCCCATGCTTGTGCGCCACGGTCACTACCAGTCACGCAGTCACGTGAAACAACATTGTTGAGCCCGGTTGAAAGGGGAACGGGAAAAGCTGTCCCCGTTCCTGCCCCCCCGAAGTGAGAGAATGGACGAGGACATCTGTTCTGCATCCGTTCTACACCAGAATCTGCTCGATCGGTCGACCGCGACTAATTGCATAGGGCCTGCCGAGGGCGTCGTGGAATTCGGTTTCGGGGGTGAAGCCGAGGCAGTGGAAGATCGTGGCGGTGAGGTCTTCGGGTTTGGTGACGCCTTGCTTGGGGTAGGCTCCGATCTCGTCGCTGGCCCCGTGGACGATGCCGCCTTTGATCCCGCCGCCAGCCAGAGCGACCGAGAAGACCGGCCCCCAGTGATCGCGGCCCGCGCTGCCGTTCATCTTCGGCGACCGGCCAAATTCGGACATGCAGACGACCAGCGTCTCGTCGAGCATCCCGCGCTCTGACAGGTCATCGAGTAGCGCCGAGAAGGCGTTGTCGGTCGGAGGCACCAGCACATTCTTGAGCCGATCGGTCTCGCTCACATGCGAGTCCCAGCAGGGGGCATTCGATGGCTCTTCCGGCCCGCGATACCAGTTCACCTGCACCAGCCGGACATCGGCCTCAATCAGACGCCGCGCGAGCAAACAGCTCTGTCCGAACTGGGTGTTGCCGTAGCGGGCCCGCGTCTCGGGAGTCTCCAGCGAGAGGTCAAACGCCCCGCGCGAGGCGGACGATGCGAGCAGTCCGTAGGCTCGCTCCTGTTGAGTCGTAAAGCTGCCGACTTTGGTCTCGGAGCGAGCTGCGGGGAGGGACTGATCGAGTGTTCGCATCAGTTCTCGCCGCGAGGCCAGCCGGTCGAGCGACATATTCTCCGGCAATTGAAACTCGCTGATGCGGTAGTCCGGCGAAGCGGGCTGACAGCGAAACAACCAGGGGTCAATGCTGCGTCCCAGCAGGCCGCCGTCCTGACCCGGCCAGATCGAACCATCCGTATTAAAGATGTGATTCGGCAGCCGCACCGCCCCCGGCAGATGCCCGCGCGGCTCGGTCAGCCGCTGCACCACCGACCCCCAATTGGGCCAGTCGTTCGGGGCACCGGGGTTGGCATTTTCGGCATTCATCGGAGCATGCGGACGCCCGGTTAGCATGTAGTAGCCGCTCGATGAATGGGCATTGTCGAACGTCGACATCGCCCGCAGCACCGCCAGCTTGTCGGCCCGCTGTGCCAGCTTCGGCATCAGTTCGCCGAACTGCACGCCGGGGATGTTGGTCGCGATCGGGCCAATGTCACCGCGCACATTATCGGGAGCGTGAGGCTTAGGGTCCCACGTCGAGTGCTGCGGCGGCCCGCCCATCAGGAACAGCACGATGCACGACTTCGCCCGGCCTCCGCTGGCGGTCGATGTCGCCGCTCGAACCGGCTGTGGAGCGAGCAACTGGGACAGCGACAGTCCGCAAACGCCCAACCCACCCGCACGAAGTACCTCGCGGCGGACGATCTGGTCACAGAGTTTCGCTCCGCGGGCCTGGAGGCTGAACATGGCTGGAAATCTCCGTTGGCTGGAGTCGAAAGTCACTTACGCATCCGACTCTACTTATATCTTTTCGGCTGACGGGAAGCCAGTTCTGATCTTGATGGAGTGGATTTGGGAGTGATTATGGCTCTCAATCCCAAGCTCTGCTGGGGACCGCATATCCCCGAAGCTCCGCTTCGCCCGCGTGCCAAACCGTAGCGAGCGGGCGGACGGTAAGGAACAGTCCCGAAATAAGTTCCGAGATTCACCGTAGGACGGACTTCTAGTCCGTCCTGTAAAAGACGGACTGGAAGTCCGTCTTACGTTCTGCAAATC
>JAYTWO010000457.1:0-11654 GCA_043743415.1 Planctomycetota bacterium | reverse complement strand
CGTTTTACCAAGAGGGGGGACTGGAAACGGCAGGGAGTCTCTGAACACCTCGGTACGGTCGGATGCGCTCCCCCTTGGATCATGACAGCGCACCCTGGGTTGACAGCTTACAGCAGATACAAGCTGATGAACGGAGCCCCGACCATGGAGGCCAGGTGCCAGTAGCTCATGAACCCGATGTAAGACCGGAAGCTCGGCAGTTGCAGCGGGGCCAGGAAGGATTCCCAGAATCCGGTCTCGCGAGCGGGGGTGACGGGCGGTTCATCGACCTGGCGGAACATGGCGATGTCGGCCACGCCAAGTATCGACGCAATCGTCATGATGACCGCGAACACCGCGACCATCTGAGTCGACCCGTTCCAAAAGAACATGGTACACCCGAGCATGCAGGCGGCTGCGGTGAACTGCTGCCAGCGATGGCGGACTCCCCAGTAATGATTGAGTCCGTCATGTGGAAGATAATCGCCCATCCACGACATCCACAGCGGGGTCGAGAAGTGCAAGAGTGCTTGCTCGACGACCGTCACTGCCAGGAACGACCAGAGCCAGACCGTCGGAGAAACACTCGGACAGAGCCAAGCCCCCAGCGCGATCGGCAGATAGCAGACCCGTTGAGCGTAACACGCCGCAGCCCACAGCGGGCGGCGATATCGCACCCGGTTGGCAAAATACGCGGCCACGAACTGCATGAACAACATGCCGGTCGGGATCGCCCCCAGGATGCCAATATGCAGCCCCGTCGCCCCCAGTGATCGTGCAAACTGAATGACCACTGCGGAGGTCGTCAACTGGGTATAGGCCATGCCCAAACACCCGGCGACGATGATGGCGACTTGCGCCTTTCTCAAAGACCACACGAAACTTGCTCCAGCGGTCCCCCGGTCGCTCCATCGCGACTCAGGATTCCGACTTGTGCCCTGTTCGGAACACGTCCAATGAGATGGGACCATGTGGGATCGGCTTCCAACCTGTCGTTTGCTAAACATGACAGGCTGAAAGCCGATTCCACTGCGGGGTCCGGGAATCATCCGCTATCGACCAGCCCATGAGGTCCGCTCGATCCGATCCCCGCAGTTTCTCAGCTGCGAGGATTGACCGTAGTATACGTCACCCGAACTCGTTTGAGGAGAAAGCCTCCTCGCGGGCAGCGAGTGGTCGTTCTCCCCTGTGGTCTTCCGGACTGTGACCAGATTGCAGAACCGAGGCAAGCCCCCGACCCATACAAACTGGCCGATTCGAACGCCCCCGAAGCAGGAAGTCACGCCGTGAAGGGAGGTTCGGACGCTCGGCAGACACCGGGCAGTGAACGCGAGTTCGGCGGAATCTGCACCTTCACCCCCGATGGCTCATCTCGGGACAGTTTCGTACTCCACCCAGCGGGTCACAACGTGCTGGCCGGTCTTGACCTGCCACGGTGCTGGCTGGCCTCCTGCGAAGATCTCGCTTTGCTGCTGCGGCCCCGCGTCGTCCGTCCAGGCGAAAGTGACCCTGGTCGCATCTTGGGTGCCAGTCCGGTACAGCAGGTGTGCCTCGGCGCGAAGATAATTCTTGCCTCCATCATTGCGGAAGCGGACGCGCACTGACTGGGCGTCCGCGAGATCGACCGCGCCGTAGCAGAAGCTCTGGGACCAGAAGTCGGCAGGCTCCTGGCCGCGCCGCTCGATCTGCCAATCCTTGACGACCGGCTGCCAGCGCTTTCCACCGTCGGTGGAGAACTCGATCTGGTATTTGAATTCCGGGTTGGGAGGGTTGCTCGATCCCACATGCCCGGCGGCGAACAGGCGGGTGGCTAGTGCCTGGCGTGGCGTGGAGATCTCCAGCGTGACTGATCGCGTATTGAACGCCCCCTCGACGACGTGTGCCTGCGCCTGTGGCAGAGTGGGGCCTCCCGAAACGATGCCGGTTCCCGACGACTCGAAGTGTACAGTCGTGCCGCCATCCTTGAGCCGTGGGATCGTCGAGGAATTGGTCTGGCAGTCCTGGTAGGTCAGGCTGTGCCTGACTCTTCGCCAGCAAAAGGATAGTCGCAGGTCCAAAGAACGATCAGGCACAGCCTGACCTACCTCACTGCACGACGGACTTCCAGTCCGTCGAGTCTTCCCCACGACGGACTAGAAGTCCGTCGTACTCGCCGCTCCCTCTCAATCCCGAGACCCGTAGGTCAGGTTTCACCTGATCGCTCAGGCACAGCCTGACCTACCTTGCTGGGCGGCGATCTGGGCCGCAAACACGACGGCCCTCCCGGCACCGAAGTGATGTGGCGCGGCCTCCGCCGCGTGTTCGACTTCAGCTTGGCCTGGGCCACCTATAATGCCCTGGCCTCGCCGAGTTGTGTATAAGGATGAGAGCGGAGCTTGGGAACGAGTTTTAATGAAGGTGTGCCACCCCCCCCTTGCGTTTGAAGCCGAACCCCTTGAGGTAGAGGTCTCGGACATCAATTCGAGTATCCGTCTTACGGTCGGCCTTGGAATAGAAAATCCCCAGTTCCATCAGAAGCTTCAGTAAGTCGCGGCCAGATGTCTCTGGAGGACGATCGGCTAGTCCGTCCCAATTGATGTTCAAGAGTCGCTCCAACTTGGTTCGTTCAAATGGCAAGGTTGCATTGAGTTGGCTAAGCGTAGACTGAACGGTCTTGAGCCAGGGAAACTCCTCGGCGATCTCTTGGACTCGGTTCTTGGAGACATCATCGACTGCGGCACGCAGCGATGTGTGATGAATCAAATGCGGCCACTCAGCTCTTTGTGCCTCCTTTTCGACTTGGGCGGCTGACTCGAACAAGCGGACGAATGACCGCGGCAGGATGTGCCCATTTCCGTCCTGAAGATGATTTGGAATCCAAGAATAGGTGCGGCCCTTATTCGGCCCCGCGCCCATGAACTCACCGCAGAGTAACTCCGCGAACTTTTTAAGTTGATCGTCGCTGACATCACCTGGGCACCATCCAAGATTGCTGTCGTCATTCCCAGGAAGCTGCAATTGATCCAGGTAATGACGCAGCTTCTTGTCTTGATTCATCATGCGTTTGAGAATCATTTTGTAGAGGTGGCGCGGCGTCCATACGAGTTCCACACGTTGAGCAGCGATCTTGGAGACATCCGGCCCATAGAGCGCCACCCGTTCAAACAGGTCGCGTCGTAAGAAGATTTTGGGGCGGAGACGTGTCCAGCGTCGTGAATTGCTGGCCCAGAACTGTACTAGACCACGAATCACCAGTTTCATGACATCCCAGTCACCGGAACTGACCCGGTCCAACGCGTCGTAGGTCATGAAGAGCCAGCGGTTGTCTGCTCGCAACTGTGCGTCAAACGCATCCAGCACACTGAACAGTTCGACTAAATGAGAACTGGTACATTTTGCGATGGCAGCCAAATCATGCGATGTGGCAATAACCGCATTGAGTAGAGGCTCAGGGAGACATGAACCTGCAATCTTCTCTTGAGCGACCAGACGTTTGATCAAGAGCCCTAACCACGCATGTTGCAGAGCGATCGGTTCTTTGCCTTTGGCATAACCTTGAAAGAGCATTTCGGAAGGGTGATCGGCTCCCTCACTGTTGAAGCCCACTAGCCAATCGCATTGGTCGGGAGGCGGGATCGGTCGACCAGATGACAACGAAATAATGGCTTGCAACCCTGCCGTTGTTTGAATTGCCCGAAACAGATTCGTTTTGCCCGCACCGCGATCACCAATCACTAAAAGGACGTGTGGATCCAATGCGCGGGCATGTTCCGGCAAGGGATAGAAGTGTTGCAAAAACTCCTCGTCACGGATCGATTCCGCGATTCCACCACTGCCCATGGCGATGATGCAATCTAGCAACTCGGGGGCAGATTTCTTTGACAGTTGTGACGCAGTACTCACAGCGTTGGTCTCCCTAGCTTATCAAGGATGGCGTTCGTGAGAGTGCGATACTCACCTTCGCAAAGGATGTCGGCAACATCAGCCACGGAGCTATACCCGAACACTCGATTGTCCCAACTGAGCAACTGTGGTGAGTGAGGCTGATCGGGATCTTCCGAATCCGGGACCGGCCACTCAGGATCGGGCGATTGAGGGTCGTCGTAATATAGGTCCGAAAATGCCTCATAGGCACGATCCTTAAAGCTGGCCACAGATTGCTCCCGCCCGGCTTGCGGAGACGGGGTCATCGCCTGCACCAGAGTGCATTCTCGCTGTTTTCTCCCCGCAAGCACTTCCTGCTTCCCCAAGTGAGATACGGCGACCGAGATGCCTTGCCAGCTTTGCTCGGAATTCAGCCCGAACAGCACATGCCAGTGAGCTAGGCCACTGAGCGACAAGCCCCCAAGATCATGTAATCCCGCCCGCGAGTCGATCAAGACAAAGTCCGGTTTCCAGCGATCGCGGAGCTGCTTGAGGAGTTGATGAATCGGCGACTTGCCAGCACTTGTGCTACCCGGTTCCGAAGCGGATCGATAGAGATACTCGTAGTTGATACGTGCGAGTTTCTCGATGAACCGCTCATCAACCTTGCCAGCGGGGGCGCAAATGATTTCAGGTCCTGTTCCCACAATTCGTACGTCATCGCAGGTATTGCAGTAGTCCGCAATGTCGATGCCTTGGGGTGCGATTGGCCATTCCAAGAAGAAATCGACGACCCCGTATGATGTGCCGTCTCCTGTCGTCGGACCGAAGAGCGTTCCGGCTCCGGGGGCTTCCAGGTCAAAGTCCAGGACGAGAACTCGCTTCCCAGCTCTGGCCAAATTGGTCGCGAACGCCGCAAGTGCGGTCGTTCTGCCAACACCGCCCTTGAACGAAAAGAAAGAAATGATCGGCGGGGTCTCGTCCCTGAGCGGCCACGGAGGATTAAAAGGAGCGCCAAACCAAGCATCCTTCGACATGTGACGGTCAAAAGTCCACTGCTTTCCGGAACCAGCTGAATGGGACTTCGCGTCTTTCCAAACGGCTTCGTAGATCGCTTTTCGACTGCTCGGGGAACTGTCAGAATGAATCCAAACTTCTTCGCCTCCCCAAAAAACGTCAGCCTCCGTCTTGAAAATCGCCTCAAGTGCTGCCTGAACAGTCTTTGGGTCTTTTCCGGGGGCGGGCTTCGCAAGTATTCGACAGCGTCCTTTCAAGTCGAAGATGGCGCAAACTTTCTCGACATTCTCATCGACTGTCGTATGCGTTAACGCTGCCAGAACGTCCTTTCGTGCCTCGTCGAAATGTTTCATTTCAGTTGATCCATCCATCCAGGACTGAGTTCACGACAAAACTTGAGTAAACACAGTGAGCGGCCGTCGTCCATTGCTCAGCCTTCACCGAATCAAACTCATCGGACAGACCATAGCGGAGTTCGGGCTTCCACCCCCGAATCAAGTCGTCGACTTCTGTTGTTGAGGGCAACTCGTAGCGTCGCATCGCAGGAGCGACAATCCAAAGCAGCGACATGGCATCGACGGAGATGATATCCAGTTTATGTCCGAGTCGCTTCGGAGACATGGAGGATGCCTCCAACACAACCTTCATTGCGCACTCGGCGACATAGCCGGAGAGGTAGGCCGCATTGTCATATCGCTGCTGCGATAGCAACAACATCGCATCATCCAAGTGTCTTGCAGCGGCGCTTTCGAAACTCTTAGAGGCCATCACCGTCAATCCCGTAAATGCACTCGCCAGTGGCAAAAGCCTCCTCGACTCTGAGATAGTCATCGCACCGGATCACTCCGGGCGCTGACGCTTCCGGCTCGGTTGGGGAACTACTTCAGCGTGAACTCCGGCAGATGCACAATCTGGCCGCCTTTGAGGGCGGACTCGTGGGCGAGGATGCCGACGCAGGTCCAGTTGGCGCTCAGGGTGGCGTTGGGCCAGGGGTCGCGGTCTTCGGCGAGGGCGTTCAGCATCTCGTTGACGAGGTGCGGGTGCGAGCCGCCGTGGCCGCCGCCTTGCAGGAAGCTGAGGTGGTCGGCGTCGTGGATTTCGCTGGGCTTGGTGAACTTGCGGATCGGCTCGGGGAGCAGGTGGGCGTAGTCGGGCACGGTGATCTTCTCGGCGATCTCGGGCTCGGGTCGCTTCGCGGTGTGCAGGACGTGCGACTCATGCTCGACGAGAGTCCATTCGAAGCTCTTCTTCGTACCATAGACATCGAAGCTCTCGCGGTACTGCCGGGCCACATCGTACAGGCACCGCCACACATGCGCCGTGATGTCGCTGTCCTTCAGCTTGATATGGCAGCTCTCCACCGCGAACTTGTTGCCGGACTTCTTCTGGATGTCCTCGCGAACGGTCCCCGAGCCGAAGCAACTGACGTACTCCGCCCGCTTGTTCATCAGTCCCAGGACCGGGCTGACGACGTGCGTGGCGTAGTGCATGGGGATCATGCGTTCCCAGTAGTCGGGCCAGCCGTCCATGTCTTGCGGGTGGGAAGCTGCGAGGTGCTGGATTTGGCCGAGTTCGCCCTTCTCGTACATCTCTTTGATGAACAGGAACTCGCGGGAGTAGACGACCGTTTCGGCCATCATGTACTTCTTACCGGTGCTGGCCACGAGGTCGCAAATCTTCTCGCAGTCGGCGACGTTGGTGGCCATCGGGACGGTACACATGACGTGCTTGCCCGCCTTGAGGGCTTCCATGCTCATCCACGCATGGTCCGCAATCGGTGAGTTAATGTGGACGAAGTCGACCTTCGGATCGGCGAGGACATCTTCGTACTTGGTGTAGCGGCTGGCGACGCCGAACTGGTCGCCGATCTTGTTCAGCTTCTCTTCATTGCGCTGGCAGAGAGCCTGCACATTGGCCAGTGGGTGGGCCTTGTAAATGGGCAGGAACTCCGCCCCGAATCCGAGACCGACCATCGCAACGTTGAATTGCTGGCTCATGAAGTGACCCTGTACGGCAATGAGGCTGTGAGAGGACGTGGACCCGAATCGCGTATCCGGAAACCCGCTAAGGAGTGTACAGCCTGCCTCGACGGGGGAGAAACGAAGGGCGTTGCGGATGAGCGTGGCGCGTGTGCGTCTGGACTCAACAATCCGAGAGTGGCAGAGCCTGGTGCCTTGATCAACGCCATGAATTGGGTTGAGTCCGGCCCGTCCGGGAGAGCGAAGATCCTGCTGAGCCGCGAGCCAGGGGATACGTCGACTCGCGTCAGCGGCTCGGCAGGAGCCTCGCCCTCCCGAGCCACAATCAAGCGATGACGAGTGATCGGTGAAGACAAGCATGCCCCCGGGGGTGCCACATCCCTCAGAACCGGCAGATGCTGCCTGCTCGGGTTCCGGCAGGCAGTCGTGGGCCAAGTCTAAGAAAATCTCAAAACTGATCTATAAATCTTTGCGAGATGTGGTTTAATGGGTGTGTGGACTGGTTTCGACGAGTTCACAGAGGCTGCGATTGAATCATGTCCAAGTCATGATTTGTTCAGCGGTTACACCGCAGCCACTCCCTCCCGTTCCCGCAATCTGACCAGCGTACGAAGCGCAGGTCGTCCCACCCTACGAACTTTTTCCGAGATCGCCGTGTCGTTCTCTCGTCAGACCTCCCCTGGAGTTCGGCGGGGAATGTGCGCTTTCGGCGGGTTCCGTTTTCCCCCAGCGCAGGAAGCCGCGACGGGCAAACGACTGAAGACTGGTCTCATGTCAACCACAGCTGTCACTCTCCTTCAGGCGATTCCGCAGGCGAAGTTCGCCCGCCTCCTTCCGAATTCGCCTCTGCCCCGGTACACCCATGTGCCCGGCTCCGGGACGCCTCATCCCTACCGCGATCCGCGCGGTCACAGCTACAACCAGCGTCCCATGAACCCGAGGCCGCTCACGCCCGACCGCTGGGCGGAGAATCGGTCGTACCTGCTGGGGTTGGATTACTTCAATCTGGGCTTCTACTGGGAAGCTCACGATGAGTGGGACCGACTCTGGCGAAGCACCGGGGCCGAGTCGCTCGTGGGCCGGTTCCTCAAGGGACTCGTCAAGATGGCCGCAGCCGGGATCAAGGTCCGCGAAGAGAGCATTCACGGTGTCCGCCGTCACGCTGCTTCAGCGGGCGAAGTGTTCGCCGATGTGGCAGCTGAATCGGATCTCGACAAGTACTGCGGTCTCGACTTCACGCTGCTCCAATTCGCAGCGGATCGTGCGGCCCAATTGCGGTATCCGTCGGAGTTGGAAACCGGTCGCCCGTTGCGGGTGTTCCCGTTCCTGTTGATGCCCGAGCCGCTGCCTCTGATGTAGGCCCATCTCCGTCGGTTCAGCTCCGTCCCCAGCTCCCGCTGGGGACGGAGCTCCGCTTCGCGTGCCAAGACGACCGCACTCACACCATGCGACAGCGAGCGTTGGCCGGTAAGTCCAACGTGTTGTGCGGCGTTGTACTGCTCACCCGGTGTGGTTCTGGCGGCTCGGGTCTCTCGGGTCGCACGTGGACTGACATCCGCCCGCTCGCTGCGGGTGAGCGGGTAGGGTGTCGCTCGGGAACGGAATGAATTCCGTTCTACGGGCACACTTCACTCATCAGTCACGCAACCCTCGGTCGCGGTTTTGACGTTCTTGATGTACTTGTAGAGCGTGCCGCGGGTGTTCTTGAAGGCGGGGGCTTTCCAGGCGGCTTTGCGCTTGGTCAGTTCGGCGTCGCTGACGGCGATGTCGATGCGGTTCTTCTCGGCGTCGATGGTGATGATGTCGCCGTTCTTGGCGAGGGCAATCGGGCCGCCGTCCTGGGCCTCGGGGGTCACGTGGCCGACGATGAAGCCGTGCGAGCCTCCCGAGAACCGGCCATCGGTGATGAGGGCCACCTTGTCGCCCAGTCCGGCCCCTATGATGGCGGAGGTCGGAGTCAGCATCTCGGGCATGCCGGGTCCACCCTTGGGGCCTTCGAAGCGGATCACGATCACCTCGCCGCCCTTGATCTCCTTGCGCTCCATGCCGCGAAGCATCTCTTCTTCGCTGTCATAGCACAGCGCTGGGCCCTTGAAGACCAGTCCCTCTTTGCCGGTGATCTTCGCGACGGCTCCCTCGGGGCTGAAGTTGCCTCGCATAATCCGGATGTGGCCGGTGGCCTTGATCGGCTTCTCGATGGGGTGGATCACGTCCTGTCCCGGTGTCAGGCCCGGCAGCGAGGCCAGGTTCTCAGCCAGAGTCTTGCCCGTGACCGTCATGCAACTGCCGTCGATGAGGCCCTTCTCCAGCAGGTATTTGAGGACAGCTGGGGTGCCGCCGACCTTGTGCAGGTCTTCTTGCACGTACTTGCCGCTGGGCTTGAGGTCGGCGAGGAACGGGATGCGATCGCTGACCTTTTGGAAGTCATCGAGGGTTAGATCAACATTCACCGCTCGGGCCATCGCGATCAAGTGCAGGACCGCGTTCGTTGAGCCGCCGACGACCATAATCAGCACCACCGCATTCTCGAACGCGGCCCGCGTCATGATGTCGCGCGGCTTGATGTCCTGCTCCAACAGGTTCTTGAGTGCCGCCCCGGCAGCGAGGCACTCCTGGTACTTGCCGCCATCTTCCGCCGGAATCGAGGAGCTGTAGGGCAGGCTCATGCCCATCGCCTCGATCGCGCTGGCCATCGTGTTGGCCGTGTACATCCCGCCGCAGGCTCCGGCTCCCGGACACGACTTCTGCACGATTTGCTTGCGGATGTCCTCGCTGATCTTCCCGCCGATGTACTCGCCGTACGACTGGAAGGCCGACACGATGTCGAGCTTCTCGCCGTTGGTCCCGCAGCCCGGCTTGATCGTCCCACCGTAGATCATCAGCGACGGACGGTTCATCCGCCCCATCGCCATCAGACAGCCCGGCATGTTCTTGTCGCAGCCGGGGATCGTGATCAGCCCGTCGTACCACTGGGCTCCCATCACGGTCTCGATGCTGTCGGCGATGATCTCGCGTGACTGCAACGAGTACGACATCCCGTCGGTCCCCATCGAGATCCCGTCGCTCACACCGATCGTGTTGAACCGCATCCCGACCAGCCCCGCAGCTGTCACCCCCTCCTTGACCTTGGCGGACAAGTCGAGCAGGTGCATGTTGCAGGGGTTGCCCTCGAACCAGACGCTGGCGATGCCGACCTGGGCCTTGTTCATGTCGGCTTCGCTCATGCCCGTGGCATAGAGCATCGCCTGCGAGGCGCCCTGGGACTTCGGCTGGGTGATCTGCGAGGAGTATTTATTGAGCATGGGCGGCAAGGTTCAGGGCAGAGGTGGTGTGCGACTGAGCCAGCGCTGAGGACACTCCTCCACCGCGAGACCAGCCAAGTCCCCGATGATAGCGACCAGTCGACAGCTGGCGGAAGTGTCTGGACGGGAGGATCGCGGCAATGCACTCTTTGATACTGGATCAGCTCAACTCCTCCGGGCGCACGCTTCCGGCTCAGAAAATCGCCCCCTGTGAAACCGTGCTTTGCCATGCGGGAGGATGCACGGTTGGAGTGCATTGACGAAATTGCCATCCACCACCCGGTCGTCGTTACGCCAGCACTTCGGGAATCACTTCCGCAGTCTCCGGCAGCAGCGGGAACTCTTGTCCGTGGGCTCCATGAATGGTGCCATGCGGGTTGATGCCTAATAAGTGGTACATCGTGGCCAGGAGCGATTTGGGCGAGACGGGGCGGTCGGTGACATCGCTGGCAATGTCGTCCGTGCCACCGATGACTTGGCCGCGTTTGACGCCGCCGCCGACGAACAGGGAGCTATAGGCTCTCGACCAATGATCGCGACCGCCGCCGCTGACGTTGGTTTGGATGCGGGGCGTGCGACCGTGCTCACTCATCAGCACCACGAGTGTATCGTCCAGCATCCCTCGCTCTTCGAGGTCGAGGATCAACCCCGACAGCGCTCGATCCAGCCCCGGCAACAGTTGATCGACCATCCTCGGAAAGTGCTCATAGTGAGTGTCCCAGGCATCGCCCGCCAGACCGTACTCGTCCCAGAAGACCGACACCAGCCGCGTGCCTGCCTCGACCATCCGCCGAGCTGCGAGGCACGACTGGCCGAAGAGGGTCCGCCCGTAGCGGTCGCGGGTGTTGTCGTTCTCAGTCCGGATATCGAGAGCCTCACGAACCTTGGGGCTGGCGACGACATTGTAGGCCATCTCCTGGTACTGGCCGTAATTGGCCCCGATCTTCGACTGATCGAGGTCGCGCCGTGAGCCATCGAACTGCTCGATCAGCGACTTGCGGCGGTTCATTCGGTCGAGCGCCAAATCCGGGAGCGAGTCCATCGCCGCCAACCGGAAATGCGAGTCCGCCGAACATCCCAAGTATGGCTCCAGCCCGACGTACTCGAAGCCGGGGCGGGCCTTGCGAATCGTCTTGGTGCCTTGCCCCACGAACTCCGTCCACACCGGGTTGGCCGCCGAGCCGAGGAATGCGCCGTACGGACCCGCGCGGAACGGCTGGTCCGAGCGCTTGCTGCTGAACGGGAATGGGAGGGCCACGTTCTGAAGGAACTCCGCTCCTTGGCCGCCGCGCGCGATCCGGTCGTAATGTTCGACGCACGAGCCAAAGTACGGGTGGTGCCGCTCGTCGCGCGGGTTCAGCTCCATACTCACATCAATGCTCGACACCCCGGTCATCGCGAACGCCACCCCATGCAGCGGGTAGGGATGCGACACCGACCGGATCACCGTCGTGCGGTCCATCACCTTCGCGAGGTGGGGCAGGTGTTCACACACATCCAGCCCCGGCAGTGATGACGCGATCGGCTGCATCGA